>NZ_SZPP01000082.1:0-6769 GCF_030263775.1 Candidatus Jettenia sp. AMX1 | reverse complement strand
GGGTACAAGAAATCAATGAGCAACCCGTGGTGCACCGATGGCGCAAATTTGAATTTTTAACAAACTAATTGTCGATGTTTTAATGAAACGTTATACTAGGAACATTATGCCATTATTCATTTTCATCTGCTTGAAGAGTCTGGTTAATTTAAACGGCTTCACTTGCTTGAGCAGCTTGTACGGCTTAAACTGTTTGAATACTTTTATAAGGAGTTAATCATGTCATTATTCAATTGGACAGGAAATTCGTGAAGATGAATGATATGAAAGCGTTTAATATAAAGGAATCTTTAAATAAGTTAGGAATCATATTAGATGATATCCAGATCGTATCAGATGGGATACAAGGATATATTGTGATATTGACATCTAATTTGGTAGATGATGATAAGCATAAAATAGTAGATTTGGGTTTCAAACAAATTAATGAAGAGTTATGGTATAAACCAGGCGATGTTTCTGATGAAATTACACGGGATCAACTCTTTTCAATACTTGAGCGAAAAAAGGATCAAGATTTTTATAAAAATAAAGCAGAGTTTGTTAAGGTTGTATCGGTTATATGGGAGAGAATTGTTAATAATTTTAAGTGTGCATGTGAATCATTTAGGGAAAAACTTCAACCAACATATAGACAGGTAGCCATAGCATGTAAATTTAAGGATTTTGTATGTACAAACGAAGATGAGTTTAAGATATTTATAAGCTATCTAAAGCAGTTCAGCTCTGAAAGTTTTAAAGACCTTAAAGAAGAAGAATTTGGGAAGAAACTCAAGAAAAATTTTTCAAGTCATGAATTTTATAAAAAATTAGACTTGCGAAACTACTTTGACCACGATCCAGGTAAAGACCAAAATCCAGAGATCAAACAGGAAGAAATAAGAAATTTGTACATTGATTTGCTAGGTAAGCCAATAGCACGTAAACCTGTGGATTTTTATAATATGCAGAAAAGATTACTTGAATTATGTGATGAATGGTTTGAAGAAATTATTAAGTACTGTGAGGGCAATTATAGATAAAGGAGTACTTCATGATTAAATTTGTTATATCAACCTTCAACGATTTCTGGATGGACAATGCTGCTGAAAATTTTTATCGAATTGTTAAAGAGATTGCAGAGGTAGAACCAGAAGTTGTTGAATCTGACTTATCTGAAAATAATATCGAAATTAGAATTACCAATAAAGAAAAATTTGCTTCCTTTCTTAAAGATAAAATTATAAGCCGAAGAGATAAATATATTTTTTTTGAGAAGGAAGACACTAAAACTAAACTGATAAATAATGTAAAAAAAGACTTCGTGATTATGCAATATGGCACAAAAATAAAAGGTAAAAATGTGTTAAAGGAGCAGGTTTATTCCGATGGTGATCTAGCTTCTTTATTAGAAGAACTTATAAAGGATTTAGAATCAGAAAAGAAGAAGAAAACCTGTGTCCTCTGTAATCGTAGCTTTGCAAAATCAATTGGAAATTTAAAGCAATCGATTTATCCATTTTCCACAAAAATAAAAAGCCTATCAGGGATTAGAACAGAGTTAGATTCCGACCATAATATCCAACAAATGAAAGACTACTTTGATAATGTTTGTCCTGTTTGTTATGTGGTGGGTGCTTTAGAATGGTCAGATGGTGGTATTATTTATAGATGTTATCTGAATAGCGGAAAATCTATATTTTTACTTCCTTCTTATGGAGATTTAAAAAAACTCCATCAATTAAAATCAAAATATATAAGTAGACTACCCATTGGAGAATCAAGGTCAAATGTAATTTTTAAGTTTAAGAAGGCTACCGGTGAAGAAGGTTCTACTGTTCCTGTTGGAAACAATACCTTAATGCTCGGCTTTTTAGAGAAAGCAATTGATGAGTGTTTGGTAGAAAATGAAAATAGAATTAGTTTTTGGGAGGTGAGGAAAAAATATGGACTGGATAGCTGGGTTCTGGTTGAAGTACCTTCCGGGACAGTAAAAAACATTAGACAACACCACTTAAAAATTAAGGATAATGCATTAAATTTAATTGGATTGATGTTGGAAAACAAATTCAAGACATATGAGCAAATTATATACAAATGTAATATGAGATACATGGAAGACAACTCTATCTTCTGGGAAGAAACAGAAGTTTTAAAGGAAGATATGGCAAGATGTATTATAAATGATGCCTATGATGGATTTGCATCTGCAATGCTTCCAAGAAAAAAGGCTTATTTTGACATCTTTCTTGATAAAGAAGAAAGAGAGAATTTTCCCAATAAATTTATCTATGAATGGAGGTGGAAAAAGATGGGATTAACAAAAGAAGAACTTGAGAGGCTAAGCAAAGCAGCCGAGGTTGTTGCTAAGGTTGCTAATGAACACATTGGAGATTTGTATAAGTTAGATAAGGCAAGAAATTTGACAGAATTACTTGAAGGTTTGCAACAGATTAGTAAAAGAACAATTGGAGTTACAGAAAGAAAAGAGATGGAAAAGGATCAAAACATACAATACCTATCTTTTAAGTCATTGGAAGACTTCAGCGAGCTTTTACATCTGAAAGGTTCAATGGGTGGTAATGATTTTAAAAATCTTAAAAGTACATTGATGATTTTTGCTTGTATGAAACTGGCAAATGAGAAAAGAAATCGAAATAAAAAGGAGGAAAAATAAATGGCAAATTTACAAAATATTAAAGGAATCAATATTACATGGTTAGCCACAACTGACCTTACCAACTTAAATTCTGGTGAGGGAGGTAGTAATTATGTTGATGTTAAGAAATATAAATTTCAGGACAAGGAATATCCATATGTCAGCGGCCAGGCAATGAGGTATTACCTGAAAGAGGGAATCAGGAGACTAAGAACAACAAATGATTGTTGTGTGCCTGATGATAAGGGAGAAGCTTGTGGAAATGTAACTACTTGTCCACTTTGCGACCTATTTGGTTTTATGGCAACGATAAAAGGAGAAGGAGCAAAGGTTAGGGTATCTCCTGTCAAGGTTTCTCCAGCAATAGGACTTTTACCATTCGATGCCAATTCGACAATTGATTTTTTGACAAGAAAAAAACATAAACCTGAAGGTGAAAAGGCAAGTGGTGATATTGTTAATGTTGAACTGGGTATGAATTTGTATAAAGGTGGTATATCAATTGATGTTGCAAAGGTTGGTTTTGAAGAGGAGTATGATGAGACTAACAAGAAGATGAAGTTTAAAGATATGAGAGGCGGAGACGATAACGAGAAAGGAAACGAGACAAGGAATAGGATTGCACAGGTATTAGAATCCCTTTCTTTTCTTTCTGATTATTCTAAACAGGCAAGACTCTTGACCGATTTCACCCCTGATTTTATCATTATCTCCTTTCAAAACAATTACTCTCACCGATTGCAAAAGGCATTGGAATTGAAATCAGATGAAGAGATAAATCTGAATACAGATAGGTTAAAGGAAATACTTGCCGACATTAGTGAGTATTCAAATTCAATTTATGTTGGGATGATTACAGGGATATTGGATAATGAGGCTGATGTAAAAAAGATTTTGAGTGAAAAAAGTATCGCAATCAAGACTCCAAATGAGGCTGTTAAAGAAGCGATAAAGTCTATACGAGGTAACTGATATGAAAGGGATAACCTTTATACTTGAATGTCCATATTTTTGTTGTTTCAGAAGACCCACTTCAACAAGTACTATGATAACATATCCAGTTATCCCCTTAACGACATTACGAGGATTTGTTGCCAATGCTATGGGATTACAAAGAAACGATTTTGTCTTGCAGGATAAGATGCGTATTGGAATAGCCCCGCTCTCTTCTCCTTTTGTCTTTACAGAACTTGCGAAGATATTAAAATTAAAAGAAGGGGAGAAGCGGGATAGACCTCAAATCTATCCGTCCTCCCCAATGTATAAGGAATTGTTAATCAATGTTAGTATGAAGATATATCTTGGCATAGAAGACGGTAATTATTTTGATTTTATTATTAATGCGTTAAATAATCCTGCAAGACCTCTTTACATAGGACAATCTGATGATATGGTGGTAATTTCGGATATTAAAGGCTTTGATATGGTTAAAAAAGATACCGCTTTATCTTTAATGGGTATTGCATTAGGTATTCACAATGATTGTGAACTCGTAAAACTTCCGTACAGATTTAAAGACCTTTCAACATTAGAATATACATCGGTTTTATCTATTCCCAAACCAAATAACCCGATAACCTTAAAAAACCCAGCCGAGTGTTATTATTTTGGAGATGAAGGAGTTCAACTTTTGTGAAGCTTATTGGAAAATATTACAAAGAGAAAAAACTATATCAATCCTTATATGGTCATGCATATGATTCCCTTGCCTTTTTAAAAGATTATCTCCACAAAGAGTTCTGTGTTATTAAAACATTTTGCAAGAGGTGGCAGATAAAAGAGGATGATTTGATTAAATCTCTATTTTTGACAATCCTTCTGCATGATATGGGTAAACTAACCAAAACATTTCAAAAAAATATTTTAGCAGGTAAACATACGTTCTATATGCCCCATCCTTTGGCTAGTTTGCCGATTTTAATTGCATTTCAAAACCACTTTCCTAAACTCCTTGAAGATGTTGACCCTTCATATTTAGAAATTACTGCTATTTTAAGTCATCACACACAGGCATATTCTGGACTTTATTCAACAACTGATTGTAAACCGGATTTCGAGACAGAATCTGTCAATAATTTTATAAAAGCGGCTATTTGTATTTATGATAAGTTAGAGTTTGGAAATTACTTTAAAAGAGAATTTACTGAAATAAAAATAAATTGTCTAAACAGAAAATCGGATGAATTGAAGAATGGCGTTGATTGCCTAAAAGAAATAAATGGTAACAAAACTGCCATTAAAGCCATTTTTTCTTTTATCTTCAGCCTTCTTAAAATGTCTGACATCCTTGCAAGTATTAATTTTGTTGAAAAAGTAAAAAATGAAAATGTTAAGGAAGGCTTTATTTTTGATGAGTTATATGATCCAAATAATCAAATTGTATTTTCGGGAATCACAAATAAGATGGGGACATGGCATCGAAAATCAAAGAGATCATTTCAAGAAAACATATATAATAATCCGAAACCATTTACAATGCTCTTTGCCCCTTGTGGACGAGGAAAAACAGACGCCGCTCTATATTGGGCAACTGAATTAATAGAGAAAAGTGAGGCAAATCGTATCATCTTTGCCTTGCCAACTCAGGTTACATGTAATGCAATGTTTAATACGCTTTCCAATAATGATTATTTTGGTGAAAAGAAGGTTGGTCTCTATCATAGCAGGAGTGCATTAGAGCTTTCTGAAAGGAAAAAAGAAGAACACGAAGAAGTAGAAGACCATCTATCTTTTGTAAAAGATGAAACTTTTAAAGGTGAGGTATTTTTTTATCCTGTAACTGTAACAACTGTTGACCATCTCCTTTATGCCTTTATACATGGCTATTCAAAGGCTGATTTTTCCCTTGGCAATATTCAAACTTCTGTCATTATCTTTGATGAGATTCATTATTATGATGATATGATGTTAAGTAATTTGAAGCAATTATTCGGAATTCTTAGGGAGATGAGAATTCCTCATTTTTTAATGAGTGGAACATTTCCTGAGTTTTTGCAATCAGAAATTAATAAGGCAAAAGAATATCATTTGGAAGAAGATAACGAAGGGCTTGGCTTCAAGCCGTTTGAAATTATTAAAAAAGAAGAAAAATCAATAATCACTAATGATGTATTAGATAAAGAGGTAGGGGATAAATTAATTGCCGGTTATAAAAAGGGACTAAAACAATTTATCATTTTAAATACAATTCAATCGGCACAATTGACCTATATACAACTAAAGGAGCATTTCAAAGAGGTCGGTATTAATAAGCCAAATATGATACTGCTACACTCACGTTTTATTTATAGCGATAGAAGAGATATTGAGAAAAAAATTTTAAGACAGGCAAAGGCCGAAAAAGAAATACAGGAAAATAATATTCCCTTTATCCTTGTAGCTACACAGGTCATTGAAGTAAGCTTAGACATTAGTTCCCACCGCCTTTTTACAGAATGTGCACCAGTTGATGCTGTTGGTCAAAGAGGTGGTAGACTCAATAGGGGTGGTCAAAATGCAGGAGAAAACAGGATGATACTTTTTAAAACATCTAATGCAAAACCCTATGATGAGAGACTTTTGGAAAACAGTTGGACAGCAATCCCAAAAGGTATTGTAAGTTATTTAGATTTCAAAAAGGCGTGCGATGATGTCTACAATGGTAGATGTATTAGTCTGTCTGATTTTGATGTGTTTTTCAAAGAGTGTACTTTATTTGGCAGAAGCCCTAAAGAAATTCGTTGGAATGAGGATGAAGGCAAAGGCTTTAAGACACGGAAAAAAGATTATCAAACAATTGATGTATATCCTATCCATTTTTTTTATTCTTATGGAGATGAGCTATTTAAAATGAATAATGAAGTAATTAAGGTACCAGCATGGTGGTATTGGTATGACAAGAAGGAAAAAAAAGATTTATTTTGCGAGCATGTCTTTGATGACAAAACATATTTATTATGTAAATTGCCATATAACAATGAAGTGGGATTATCAACTTTAAATACTGCATATGTAAATATTGAACAAAACTATCCACAAATTTTGTAATTGATACTGGCTTTGTTGCACAAAGCCGGATAAATATCTGATATACTAAGAGAATAAGGGAAAGAGTACCATAAATTATTTTGTAGGATAAGTATATCAGTATGA
>NZ_SZPP01000023.1:0-48954 GCF_030263775.1 Candidatus Jettenia sp. AMX1 | reverse complement strand
GATGTTTCAGTTTCCTGGGGTTTGACTTTAGACTCACCAGAAACCGTGAAGGCAAGACCTATGTCAGCAAGACGCCACGGAAGAAGAAACGACAGGAAAGCCGTATGAGGGAAAACCTCACGTACGGTTTGACGAGAAGATGCTGGAAATAGGGTATGGCTGTGATCGTGTGACACTCTCAGAGGAAACGGAGAGAAACGGGGAAGACAAACCTCAGCCTGTAGCCACTACGCCAGTGTTTTACTCTACAACCCGCAAGGAGCTTCAATTTACAAAATTGAACCCGCGAGGGTAGCTTATTCCCAAACTCTTCCTTATTTACATGAGGACATGGTTTGGGAACAAGCCAGCAATCTACGAGAGCTTATAGTATCCAAATGATGAAACCGAACATATCATCAACTGAAGAAGGATTACCCAGTCTGTCATTGCGAGGGTCTTTTCCGAAGCAATCTCTTCTAAAATATTCAAGGGATTGCTTCGGACACTACCCTCGCAATGACATTTTCAGAATCCTCTCCATTTCATACACTTACCTATTAGCCAAAGACTCAACTTTCCTCACATTCTGTTCGGTTTCATCTGTTGGATTGCTATAGCTTGATGCATATGAGATGCACCCTGTCGCTTAAAAACCGCTTACCTTAGATGATCCGGTCTCCTGGTGGCAAGAATTTCAAAAAAAATCACTTCTCCGGCATACCTTTTCCATCCCATAAGGTTTTTACCTGATATGTTCCGGACATCCTGGAAAAGGAAAAATTAATTTCCAGTCATCCTGGGAACTTTTTCTTGTTATCTTTTGTTTTTTTATTTTGATTTACTGTTATCCTTAAGAAAAGACAATTTCCTATCACCTTATATTGTGAATTATTCCTATGAAAAAAGCATCTATGTATTTGAGTGTATGCGCTGCTTTACTCATACCCGCATGCTCATCAGAAAAAGAAATTACCGATAATCGGGAAAAATATCCTGTTACCAATCCTGTTGTTATGGATACGGTATATACGAATGATTATGTCGCAGACATACATTCTTTACAACACGTAGAGATAAGAACCAGGGTTAAAGGATATATTGAAAAAATCCATGTTGACGAAGGTGAAATTGTAAAGGATGGACAAATTCTTTTTAGTTTAAGCAGTCAGAAGTATGAAATAGATTTATTGCAAGCTAAGGCAATGCTAAAAAGTGCCTTTGCAGATGCAAAAGCTGCCGAACTTGATTTACAGAATGTAAAAATGCTGGTAGAAAAAAATATCGTCTCAAAAACAGAGCTTAAGAGGGCTCGATCGAAACTGGATGCGCTTCATGCAAAGGTTAATGAAGCAAAATCGTATGTAGCAAGCGCTGAATTAAATCTGTCTTATACAGCCATAAGAGCGCCATTTAATGGAATAATTGACAGGATTCCCAATAAAGTCGGAAGTTTAGTCGATGAAGGAACTCTGCTAACTACCCTTTCAGATAACAAAGAGGTGTTTGCTTATTTCAATGTATCTGAAAAAGAGTATTTAGACTTTACCACACTCATAGACTCAGAAAAGAAGAATGATGTGACGTTAGTATTAGCGAACAATCAAATTCATAGTTCTAACGGATGTATTGAAACCGTTGCAGGGACAATTGACAAAGACACCGGGAATATCGCTTTCAGGGCATGCTTTCCTAATCCGGATCTCCTTTTAAAACATGGTTCCAGTGGCAAAGTCAGGGTAATAAGAGAAGAAAAAAACGCTTTAATAATTCCGCAGAAAGCAACCTTTGAAATTCAGGACAAGGTGTATGTATTTACGGTAGATTCCTCCAACACCGTAAAAATGAAAAGCATTGTTCCAAAGCTTCGCATCCCTCATTTGTATGTGATTGAATCCGGATTATCTTCCCATGATAGAATTGTTTATGAAGGTATTCAACTGGTGAAAGAAGGAGATAAGATAATTCCAGAAGTTATTTCCATGAAACAAATACTGGCACAATCAAAAGAACAAACCATGTTGATGGTTAAAAACTAAACAGGAAACATAATGACTGAAAAATTTATCCATAGACCCATTTTATCCATAGTAATATCTTTAATCATCACCTTGCTGGGGGTATTATCTTTAACCCAATTGCCAATGACGCAATTTCCCGATATAGCCCCGCCATCGGTAATTGTTACCGTTGAGTTTGCCGGCGCCAATGCAGAAACCGTTACAAAAGCTGCCATTGTGCCTTTGGAACGTGTTATCAATGGTGTTCCGGGTATGAAATATATGTCGTCCGTTTCGGGAAACGATGGTGTGGGTGTAATACAAATTATTTTTGAAGCAGGTACTGACCCCAGTATTGCTGCGGTAAATGTTCAAAACAGGGTGGCTGTTGTAACGGATGAACTTCCTTCGGAAGTAATAAAAAATGGTGTAAAAATCGAGAAGGAAGAAAGGGCTATGCTGATGTATTTAGATATTTTCAGCAAAGATCCTACTTTGGAAGAAAAATTCCTGTACAACTTTGCTGATATTAATATACTGCCGGAATTAAAAAGAATTCATGGGGTTGGTTATGCAGATATATTGGGAGCCAGGGAATACGCTATGCGTATCTGGTTAAAACCCGATAAAATGCTTGCCTATAATATTTCTACAGATGACGTACGGGAAGCATTACAGGAACAAAATGTAGAAGCTGCCCCGGGTAAAGTAGGAGTTAGTTCGGATAGGGATAAATCAGCACAGGCATTACAGTACGTGGTAAAATATACAGGCAGGTATACAGATAAAGGCCAGTATGAAAACATCCCCATAAAATCAAATACCGACGGGGAAATTCTCCGCATAAAAGATATTGCTGAGGTAGAGTTTAGTACGGTCGATTTTGATGTAGAATCAAAATTTAATGGCAAACCCACAGCTTCCATCATAATCAAACAGTTGCCCGGTTCCAATGCCACTGAAGTAATCAGTAATGTGAAAAAGCGAATAGCTGAGATTAAAGAATCCGCCTTTATTGAAGGTATGGATTATGAGATTAGTTATGACGTGTCACGTTTTTTAGATGCTTCTGTTCATAAAGTTTTAAAAACCCTGATTGAGGCGTTTTTACTGGTATCGTTGGTAGTATTTATTTTTCTGCAGGATTGGCGTTCAACACTCATTCCCGCTATTGCCGTACCTGTTTCATTGATCGGTACCCTCTTCTTCATGCAGTTGTTAGGTTTCTCTTTAAACCTGATTACCCTTTTTGCATTAGTTCTTGCTATAGGCATTGTCGTGGATAATGCCATAGTAGTGGTAGAAGCGGTGCATGCAAAAATGGAACACTCACATATCGGAGCAAAGAAAGCTACCGAAAAAGCGATGAGAGAAATCAGAGGAGCTATTATTGCTATTACTCTGGTTATGTCGGCTGTGTTTGTTCCTGTGGCTTTTATGTCGGGTCCTACCGGTATTTTCTACCGTCAGTTCTCCCTTACCATGGCAATATCTATCGTTCTGTCAGGAATCGTTGCACTTACGCTCACCCCTGCTCTTTGTATCCTATTATTGAAACGTGCCCATGGTGGCCATACCAGAAAATCTTTGCTGAATCGCTTCTTCGGCGGTTTCAATTCCTGGTACAATAATCTTTCTGAACGCTATCAAAGACTACTTGGCGTCATTGCTAATCGTAAGGTTATAACTTTTTCAGTATTGCTGATATTTTGCCTTGGAACAGGCGTTTTAGGCAAGTTCCTCCCTTCAGGGTTTATTCCCAATGAAGACCAGGGAACATTTTATGCCAGCATTACCACTCCCTCCGGCTCAACTTTAGAAAGGACAAAAGAAGTAGTGCATGAAGTGCAAAAGGCATGTGAAAGTATTGAAGCCATAGAGTCGGTTTCTTCCTTAGCAGGAATAAATATCTTATCCGATGGAACAGGCGCTACTTATGGCACTTGCTTGATTAACTTAAAAAACTGGGAAGAGCGAAAGGAATCTGTAAATGACATCATTGAACTTGTTGCCGAAAAAACGAAACACATTAAAGACGCAAAGACTGAATTCTTCCCTCCGCCAGCCGTGCCGGGCTATGGAAATGCCAGTGGTTTTGAATTAAGGTTGTTGGATAAAACCGGCAGAGGGGATTTAAAAAAAATGGAAACGGTGGTCAACCAGTTTATCAACGACTTGAAAGACCGGCCTGAGATAGCAAGGGCTTTCACCGTTTTTGATGCAAGCTTTCCGCAATACATGGTTCATATTGATCATGATAAAGCCGCTCAAAAAGGAGTAACGGTTGATAATGCAATGGGTACTTTACAAACCTTATTAGGCAGTGAATATGCTACCAATTTTATCCGCTTTGGCCAAATGTATAAAGTAATGGTACAAGCATTACCTGAATACCGGGCCAAGCCCCAGGACATCCTTAAGTTGTATGTAAAAAATAATAAAGATGAAATGGTGCCGTTATCTGCCTTTATGAGAATAGAAAGGATTTATGGAGTTGATCAGATAACCCGTTACAATATGTATCCATCGGCAGAGGTGAACGGAGAAGCTGCTGAAGGATACAGCAGCGGAAGCGCTATTGCAGCCATTCAGGAAGTGGCAAAAGAAAAATTGCCCAAAGGGTATGATATAGATTGGGCAGGTATAACCCGCGATGAGGTGTTGGCAGGCAATGAAGCAGTGTATATTTTTCTTATTTGTCTGGTATTTGTGTATTTATTATTGTCTGCACAGTATGAAAGTTTTCTCTTGCCCATGCCCGTTATTCTCTCTTTACCAACCGGGGTATTCGGAGCATTTCTCCTTTTAATGATCATGGGTTTAGAAAACAATATTTATGCTCAGGTAGCCATGGTTATGCTTATCGGTTTATTAGGTAAAAACGCCATTCTGATTGTTGAATTTGCCTCATTAAAACACAGAGAAGGACGCACACCTATGCAAGCTGCCGTTGAAGGGGCAACCGTGAGGTTGCGACCAATCCTTATGACCTCATTTGCCTTTATCGCCGGGTTGATTCCCTTAATGCTTGCATCCGGCGCAGGCGCTGTTGGCAATAGAACTATTGGCACAGCAGCAGCCGGAGGCATGCTGTTCGGAACGATATTCGGGGTAATTATTATTCCGGGTCTGTATGTAGCTTTTGCGACTCTTGCAGAAAAGTTTGCAAGGAAAGGAACCAAAGAAGAAATAGCGTTAACCGAGGTAATTTAAAACAATGAAGAAATCGAAGAATACATTAGCCTTTGGTTTTGTGGCTGTATGCTCACTTATGGCAGGTTGCCAGATAACAAAAAATATTGAAGACAGTACCTTAAAAACAATACCTGAATCATTTGCAGATACAAAAGATTTAACAAATTCAGCAAAGATTGACTGGCGGCAGTTTTTCTCTGATACTACATTAACCGGTTTAATCGATACAGCTTTAAAAAATAATCTGGATGTATTGATGACCTTGCAAAAAATTGAAATTGCACGGGCAGATTTAAGACTGCGGAAAGGGGCTTTGTTCCCCGAAATTTCCGGTGTCGGTTCTGTTGCACAAAGAAGATTCGGGCGCTATACTATGGATGGCGCCGGAAACAGAGCAACCGAGATTACCCCCGGGCAAATAGTACCTGACGATCTTCCCGATTATTTTATCGGTTTGCAAACAACATGGGAAGTGGATATTTGGGGCAAACTCCGTAATAAGAAGAAAGCTGCGTTTGCCCGTTATCTTGGTAGCATTGAAGGGAAAAATGTAGTGCTTACCAACTTAATTTCAGAAATAGCAATTGCCTATTACGAATTATTAAGTTTGGACAAAGAATTAGAAATTATCAGAGAAACTATCAAACTACAGGAAGAAGCGCTTGCTATTATTACCATTCAAAAACAAGCTGCCGCAGCCAATGAGCTAGCCGTGCAGCAGTTTGAGGCGCAAGTGTTAAATTCAAGGGCTTTGGAAGTCGAAATCCTTCAAAGAATTACCGTGACTGAAAACAGAATAAATTTTTTATTGGGTAGATTCCCGCAACCTATCATCCGTGAAAAATCAATTTTCTCAAAAGAAATTCCTGCTCAGGTAAAAGTAGGCATTCCCTCAGATTTATTAAAAAACAGACCTGATATAAGACAAGCTGAATTTGAACTGATGGCTACGAAAGCAGATGTAAAGTCGGCAAAGAAAGCATTTTATCCTTCCTTAGACATTACAGGGGCACTGGGTTTTCAGGCTTTTAATCCCTCATTTTTATTGAGATCGCCTGAATCTATTGCATACACTGCACTTGGTAGTTTAACCGTCCCGTTAATTAACCGGAGTGCAATTAAAGCACAATTTAAAACTGCGCACGCTAAACAGATAGAGGCATTGTACAATTACCAGAAAACAATTATCAATGGTTATATAGAAGTGTATAATGAGATGAATAGCATCAAAAATCTGGAACAGGCGCACAACCTTACAACCAAAAAAGTGACGGCTTTAACTCAATCAATAGAAATATCATCGGAACTATTCAAAACTGGCAGAGCAAATTACCTGGAGGTGTTAATAACACAACAAAATGCCCTGCAATCCCGCCTCGAATTAGTAAACATCAAACAACAACAATTTAATGCTAGTGTAAACATCTATAAGGCGCTTGGTGGCGGTTGGGGATAGACAAAAGAAAAACATAAGGACTGAATAAGAAGTTGTCATTCCTTTTCCCTTATGGACAATATGAAGATTCTCCCTATTACACCGTTGTTGGCCTTGCATAAGGTTTCACCGGGAGAATAACTGAGATTTTCGTGAATCTTCCTTCTACGCTGTCAATGATAAGCTTACCGTCATGATCTCTTATAATACCATGGCTTATGCTCAGACCCAGGCCAGTTCCTTTACCTGCTGGTTTTGTGGTAAAAAAAGGGTTCATCACTTTATTCCGTATGTGAGCCGGTATACCAGTACCATGATCATAAAAGGTAATTTTTATAGAAGGACCATTATTGAACACTGCTTCTTCCCCTGAAATCTCAAGGATTTTATCGTCGTGTGTGTCCGGATACTTCTGATTCAGGGCATACCTTGCATTGTTAATAGCATTCAGGAATACCTGCTGAATGAGTTGAGCATTTGCAATGATTTTCGGTAATGTTTGAGGAATATCCATTTTTAGCCTGATACCTTCCTTTCGCAACTGCGCCCCCGTTAGTATGAGGGTGTCAGATAGTATTTCATGTATACTGATAATACCTTTTTTCTCTCTACCACCGGGTTGAGCAAAGGAGAGAAGGCTGTGGACAATCCTTGCTATCCGGTCTCCTTCCTTAATAATCCGGCTGGCAAGGTTTCTTTCTCTGCTTCCCTCCTGACTTTTATTAAAAAGCATTTGTGCACAGTTGATAACGCCTGTTATCGGGTTATTAATCTCGTGACCTACACCGGCTGCCAGTTCACCTAATGATGCCAGATGCCGGGACTGTTCTGCCTCCTTCTGTAAAGTAATCTTTTCGGTGATATCCAGGGAACAGCCTAAGATACCAATCGTATTCCCTTTTTCATCCTTTATGGGAGTTTTTACGGTATGAAGGACCAGTTCTTTCCCATGGGTAATAAATATTTCATCGATATCCTCTCTTTTTCCTGACTCCATAATTCTTTTATCATCGGCCCTGTATTTATCGGCAAGTTCTTTTGGAAAGAGGTCATAGTCTGTTTTTTCGGAGATATCCTCTGGTCTGATCTGTAAATCTCTCGCTGCAACCTCATTGCAGGATACGTATGACAGATTTTTGTCCTTATAGAATATCCTTTGTGGCAAGTTCTCAACAAGCAGACGGTACTTATTTTCACTTGCACGAAGTGCTTCCTCTGCCCTTTTGCGTTCAGTAATGTCATGCATAACAACAACAGCACCAAACTTCTTACCATAACGGTCAATTAATGGTTGTCCACTAGATAACATTAAGCGTACAGCACCACGCTTTGGGATAATCATCAGTTCTGCATCCCGAACGGTTTCTCCCTGAAGGGCGCGGAAGAGAGGTATCTGGTCCTTTTCCATTTTTGTTACACCATCAGGAAGATATAAATCATAATGATCTGCCCACTGCTCAGCGGGAAGAGGTTCTACGGGTAAACCATGAAGCTCCTGAGTAGCACGATTAAAAAGCGTTAAGATACCATGTGAATTACAGGCAACGATTCCTACTTCTATGGTGTCAAGGATAGTCTTTAAGAAATGCCGTTCTTTTTCTAATATATCTTCTGCTTGCTTACGTTCTTCAATTTTCTGGTGGAGTTGCTCATTGCTTACTTCCAACTCAGCAGTGCGTATCTTTACCAGTTCCTCAAGCTGTTTTTCATGTTTCTTCAGTTTGTTCTCAGTTTGTTTCTGCT
Source organism: Candidatus Jettenia sp. AMX1 (assembly GCF_030263775.1). Lineage (NCBI taxonomy): Bacteria > Pseudomonadati > Planctomycetota > Candidatus Brocadiia > Candidatus Brocadiales > Candidatus Brocadiaceae > Candidatus Jettenia > Candidatus Jettenia sp. AMX1. Next base: position 40,602 of record NZ_SZPP01000023.1, on the reverse strand, counting down.
CGGTAATGTCTGCCCCATATAAGTTAACATAGTTGGTATTCATTACGGGTACAATGGTAAAAGAGAATACCTTATCCTTGTACTCTATTTCAATGCCTTTCCTTATTTTCCTGGAATCGAAGGCATCTCTGATAAATCGGTACAGAAAATCTGGTATATTTTGACCAATATCACAATTCCATTCATCTAATAAAAGCTGGCTTGTTGGATTAGCATAGAGAAGTGTACCATTCTGAGCAATCCGTAATACGGGATATGGGTTTTCTAAGGGAAATTTTGCAATACTTCTTATTTCCTCCTCCATTTGTTTCCGTCCGGTGATATCCCGCCAGGCGATAATACCTCCCGTAATAGTGCCATTTTCGTCTTTTATCGGTCCGGCATTGCAAAGTACGGTAATTTTTTTTCCATCTGGCTGGCGTATGATCCATTCTTCATCCATTATTACCTCTCCCTTTTGAGTAGCCCGGGTCAATGGTAGTTCTTCTGAAGTGGCAGGTGTAATACCATCAGGATGTAAGATATCCCATTGTTGTACGTGTATTTCTGCCGGAATACCCTTAAGTTCCTTTTGTGAACGTCCGGTTAACTGTATTCCATACTTACTAATCATACGGGTATGGACGTCTGGCGCATCAGCAATGGTTATTCCTTCTGGTATACATTCCATAAGGGCTTCAAGTGTTCTGTGGCTTTCCTGAAACTTCTTTTCCATTTGTTTTCGTTCGGTAACATCCAATACCAGTGAAAGAACAGACACAAGTTTGCCTGAAGCATCAAGTAATGCAGAGTTATACCATTCGCAATAAATAACAGAGCCATCTTTGCGGTAGTTGCGGTTTTTATTAATGTTGCTTGGACGTGAGACATCCAGCATGTCAGCCATTACTTGTTGTACCTTGTCCCAATCCTCTTCATAAACCCAGCGTAGCTCATCGATGCGTTTGCCTAGTACCTCCTTGCTGTTCCATCCAAAAATCACCTCTGCTTTATCGTTCCATCGGGTAATCCGATAATCTGAATTCCACTCAACCACAGCCAGGGGAGAGTTTTCCATGTGGAATTTCAGTCTCTGGGTTGCTTCATATAATTGTTCTTCCGTTTGCTTGTATTCTATACCCTTTCTCTCAAGTGCTATGGCACTCCGCCAGATAAGAAATACAAAAATAACGACACTGAATACTACCTGAATTGATAAACCAAATTCGGTATTATAAACTTCTTGTCGTTCTCCTAACAATCTTAGCAAACCCAAAAAAGGCAGGATAAGAACCGTTGCACTTAACAGACGACGTGCCAGGCGTCCTCCATCGCTTACACTGGTAAGCAACGCCATGAGACCACGGTTTGGATAGAGCGAAAGGATGCCGATGCAGAGTATGAAGAAGAGTATCGCTGTATGTACTGCTATTCCTATATAAAAGGCAATGCGATAAAGAGGCTTTATACTATAAAAATATCCTATAAGAATCGGAAAGGAAATTGAGATTATTATGAAGATTAAAACTTGTACAAAACGATAGTGTTTCTGGTTCTTTGTATTGAGAAACACTAAGGCTATTCCGATAAGAAAGAAATTCAATGCAGCAATGGGAGACATTCTACCCGGAGAAGATATTCCAAAGGCTATACCATGATCCTGAAATACTAATTGGTCAATACCAATATCCCAGCCAGTCGAATATTCAATAAGCGTAAGGAGTCCTATGAGTGAGACGGTACATGCACATCCTAGTGCTATACGACTTGTCCATTGGTTTGCACGTTTCATCTGGATCAACCATAAAGAAACACTAACCAGGGTAAAGGAGATTGCTGTATTGGCCTTCATCGTAGTAGCGGGGTCAAGATTAAAACTCTTTAGGGCCGCAATATCAAATATCCAGCCGACAAGCACAGAGAGGCTTACCATAAAGGCAATAATACCAGAACTTCTCGAAAAAGACCTGAACAAAGAGGCCCATCGAAGATGAAATTGTGGAGTCATTGTTTTAGCCGAAAATTCTTAAAAGGTTTGAGATTTTACCGTAATTACCATAAGTCAAGTATAGATGAAGTACTTACAAATATAAAGTGATTTATCTGTTCAAAATCCTTTTTCTGTATTTTGCCGAAAAATAAAGCTTACAAAAAAACTTGCAATCCCTTCGTTTTTGTTTTACCATGCAGTAAACGTAAACTAAATAAGTAATTTCCTATTAATGTAATGACTTTATAAGGAGGAATTGAAGTATGCATTCAACCAGGCCTTTACATAAGTTATTCATGTTCTTATTTGGTTTTTCAATATTGATGTTCTCATCACAAGCATATGCGGCGGTAAGCCAGGTGCATCTTTCCTGGCAACATGATCCTGCAAGTTCTATGACGGTTATGTGGTCATCAGATACCAGTCATAGCCCGCCAATGGTTGAGTACGGAGAAACTACCCTGTATGGCAGTATGACTGCCGGCGTGGATACCGTGCATGGTGAACCTATTCATACCGTCGAGTTAACAGGCCTTACCCCGGATACACTTTATCATTATCGTGTAAGTGATGATGGTGGATTATGGAGTCAGGATTATACTTTTCGGACTGCGCCAGCGCCAGGCACATCGGGAACCGGCGGTTTGGTTTTCACTGTCGTAGGCGATAAAAACACAGAGCCGAATTCTATTCTTATTAATGCAGCTCTGTCTGCACAAAATGCCGGCCTACACCTTATAGCCGGTGATCTTGCATATACATCATCCGATAGCAGCTATCATACCTGGATTGAACAGCAATCTGTTTACGCCACTTCGGCTGCCCTGATGCCAGCGTGGGGAAACCATGATACTACTGGCAATGATCCCCCTTATAGCTTCGCTCAGGCACATTTTTCAATGCCCACCAACGGAACTCTGACCGAGCGATATTATTCTTACAATGCTGGGAATGCACATTTTTTGACAATCGATTCAAATACCGATAGCTCAACAAATCCTGACAGCGTCCAGTATGCTTTTATAGACAGTGATCTGGCTGCCGCTGCATCGGATCCCAACATACAATGGATTATTGTTTGTTTTCATCGCAATGTTTACTCAGGCGGAGGAAGTCACTCTGATTCTACCAGCTTACGGGCAAACCTCCAGCCTCTCTTTGATAAATACAACGTTGATCTGGTATTCCAGGGCCATAACCATAATTATGCCAGGACTAAGCCACTCGCTTACAATGCTCTTATTAAAGATAATTCGAATAATTTCGGACCGGAGGCTTATAATTTCTCTACTGCCGGACATGGACAAATTTATCTCGTGGTTGGCGGCGGTGGCGCGGGGCTTCATCCCTGCTCCACCACACTACCCGACTGGGTCATTCGATGCGATTCGGAGTATTCATTTGCACACGTTATTATTGATAATGATATATTGACATTCCAGGCGCTGAGATCTGACGGGACCGTACTTGACGATGGATTCACCATTACTAAATCTCCTTCGGCAAACCGGCCGCCGGTAGTCAGCGCGGGGCCAGACCAGACAATCACCTTGTCCGGCAGTGCTTCCCTGGATGGTACGGTAACGGATGACGGCTTACCAGATCCACCGGGTGCAGTGACCACCACATGGAGTAAGGTAAGCGGACCAGGTACGGTCACTTTTACCGATAACAATGCTGTTGTTACAACGGCGAGCTTTTCAGATGCGGGCACGTATGTACTGCGCCTGGATGCCAACGATGGTGAGTTGGCTGCAAGCGATGATGTGGAAGTTGTTGTGAGCAGTGTTTCCGTAATTAAAGATTTTCGGGTTTCAATTGGTTCTGATGATGCGGAAGAGAAGGCTAAAGGTAATATGGCGCTCAACGGCGATGATCTTGAATTAGTTTTTGATGGTGGAAACCAAACAGTAGGGATGCGCTTCAGCGGAGTTGATATCCCTCAAAATGCTATAATCGTCAATGCCTATATTCAATTCAAGGCAGACGAGGCAACCTCGTCGGGAACTCCTTCACTCACGATTCAGGGAGAAAAAGTTGATAATGCTACGGCATTTACTTCTCTTAAGAAAAATATATCATCCAGACCAAGAACGACATCGGCAGTGTCGTGGTCTCCCGTACCGTGGGCGATTGTGGGACAAGCAGGTCCTGATCAGCGGACACCCAACATAGCCGCAGTCATACAAGAGATAGTGAATCGTTCCGGATGGTCGAGCGGCAACTCGCTGGTATTGATTATTACGGGGACAGGTAAGAGAATAGCAGAGTCATTTGAGGGAGACCAGGCTGGTGCTCCCTTGCTTCATGTGGAGTATAATTAAACAGGCGTGCAGATCATACAATGTGCCGTGACACACTGTGTGCCGTCACACCTGTGCGCTATGTCACGTTTTTCATGCCTCATTTTGAATAAAACTATTGCTATTTATAGTTGTTCTTTTGTATTCCTAAGTGGTTAAAATCTAATGCATAGTAAATAATGCATAAAATCTCTTTCTGTATTATTTATGTTACGGTATTTGCTTTGCAAGTCTACGATATCTGACACATCTGTTTTAATGATTATTGTATAGTTATAGTGATCAACGATGGAAACCAGACAGCATTAGGAGGGTTTCTTTTACTACTAATAATCAATAGAGAAAAGGAGGGGGGCGTTAAATTATGAGTACATCTAAAAAGATCAATAAATTGAGGATTTATTTCTCCGTGCTGCTGGCAGTGCTTTGCATCTCCACAGCAAATGCAAACGCGGTAGAGACTTCTTTCCATGATAATTTCTCAAATGCCACTGTCAAACCTGAATGGACTTCGCCTACTACTTCACTTGGTATAAACACTGCGCCATCAGGTCAGCGTTTTCTTGGCCGTGCGGGTAGCAATGACGGTTTGAGCAACGATACCGTGGTACTGACGCTTTCCGATGTCCCAGTGGAAGGGGTAGCAGAAGTCACCTTTGATGTGTATGTCATTCGCTCAATGGACGGCGATGAGGCATTCCAATTTAGTGGTATTGGAACCACGAGTGGAGCATTTCATCTCGCGACGAGTTTCTCCAACCTCAAAATTCCAATTCAACCTCCCCAGAGCAGCCAAAGTTATCCTTGGCCAGGCAGTCTACCCCTGACGGGCACGTACCGTATCGGCAATTTGCACTATTCTCTCGTTAATCCCTCTCATTTCTCAGATTCTACCTATCGTTTACGCTTCCGGGTACCCTACACCGGTGACACTTTAATTCTGCGGTTTAGGATGTCTGGATTGCAAGAAGACATTACGGATGAGTCGTGGGGGATCGATAAAGTCGATGTTGTTATCAGAGATTAAGAACACAGCCTGAAGAGGTATAGTCTCCGTCTGTTACAGCCGCTTGGGGTGACCTCGGTTGTGGGGTAAAAGGCCAAGGGCAAGAACGGACAGAGGTGGGCAGGTACTGGGCAATCCTTATAGAGCACCTAATCTCGCACCGGAGCAGGCCGTCTGCAGCTTATACTCCGGCCTTTCAGGCGGTTTACCGCCTGGGTTCAGGCAACAGGGGTTATTTATCTATTACCGACATTCCGCATATTATGAGGATCAATTTAATCAACGTTAGGAGGAAAAGACAATGGACGAACGATTCGAACAACACGGGATGTTTAGTTGGTATAAGCTGATAACAACGGACGTGGATGCGGCGAAAGTCGGCCGCATCCTGATGCAATTGAGAATGTGCTTCCCCAGGTGGGCACTACCGTTATTCTTTCCTTTCCTTGCCCTGGCCATTTATGGAGGTGTGGCGGATAAAGCAATTGCTCACCAAGTACCGAGCAGCAAGGATGGTCTCATTATCGGCACTGTGTCCGGTGCATCCGCTCCAGAGCCGGGGCATTCCTTATCGGCGGCTACGAGCCGCATGCTGGCTGGTCCTCCGATCAAGCGATTGCACCGGCGTAAGGGCCTTGCTGTAATCGCCGATTTTGCCGATACCCGCCTGGAAGATTGGCAGGGAGAAGGGATCAACAATGTTGCGGAACTTTCCGATCAGTTACATAAGATGGAAGAGCACTGGGCTTGGCTCAGCCGGGGCTTGGAGAAATTTCAGTGGGACATCCTTCGTGTGACGCTGCCTGTCAACCTTCAGGCCGATGCCTATCCGAGTGAGGGGGATTATCGTGAAGCCGTAGCCACTCTTGCCAAGCAGCAGATCAACAGAGCGGACTATGACGCAAACCGCGACGGTGTCGTCGATAGCATGTGGATTATCGCATCGAATAATGGAATGGATTATGACTACCTGGGGGAAGGTGGTACCAGCCGCAATGCGGGTGTCAACAATTTTACTGATAAACAAAATAGCGGTAGCGTCGTTGCTGCTCAGACTGGCAACTTCAACCATGAACTTGCTCACACCCTTGGTATACCCGATCTGTATGATTCGAAATACGACGATATTAGCTACGACACGGTCCATTACCTCACCATCATGTCGAATAGCGGGACACTTCCTCCGCAGGATTTTACCGCGTACGAACGAACCTTGCTCGGCTGGGTCAAGCCGAAGGTTGTCCGCCGGACCAGGCGCGGTATCCATTTGCCGTCCGCTGATGAACGTATGAAAGCTGTGCGTGTTTCTACCCCGCGTACCTATGAATATTTCCTGATCGAATATCGACACCGGCCGGACAGTGGTTTCGGTTCGAATGCTCCACCCTATAACGGACTTGCCATTTATCATGTGCTGGAAGGTTCCAATCAAACTATAGACCCACCTCTGCTCAAATTGGAAGCAGCCGATGGATACATTGCTCCGGGCGAAGTTCCTCAGTTGGATGATTTCTTATATCCGGAGAACCCTAACCTGCACAGACCGCTTGTATTGCGGTCGTATTTTGGTGGCCAGAACGTATTTCAAATCGACAACCTGCGATGGGCTGCCAACGGTGGATTGGTGTTCGACATCACAGTATTGCCAATAGATGTGACGCAAATCAACGTGTTGTCTAATCCCTCTTTCGAACAGGGTACCAGTCCGACCCCGGACGCCTGGCAGCCTGATGCCTATATATTCTCTGCCGCCACCTTTACCTGGGAGACCAGCGTTGCGAAGGAAGGTCAACGAAGTGTCAGTATTTTGGCGTCTGCGCCTAACGATGCCAGGTGGATTCAAACGGTGCCGAATCTCGATTCCGGCAAAACCTATATGTGTCGGGGATGGATACGGGGCCAGGATATTGCCACCGGACCTGAAGCGGCAGTTGGGGCCAATGTGTCGATCATAGGAGGATTCACTCTTTCCCAAAGTCTGTCCGGAAGTTTCGACTGGACACAAGTCTGTGTTGCCTTCCGTCCCGAGAATCCCATCGTCACACTCGCCTGCCGTCTAGGCTTTTATGGCAGCTTGGTGACCGGTAAAGCCTGGTTCGATGATATAACGCTGGAGCCCTTGGAGAGCGCCTTTTGATCTGACGGACCGAGGCAGTGAATACTCGACGAATTGCAGGTATGGAATCGCATGGGGGCACGGTCAAACCTTCACTGTTCAACAGTTCGATTCTATAATCGATTTCGTTTCCTCCATTTTTATGATGAAATATGCTACAGAATATTTTATTCTGCAAGGCCAAAGGTTTTGAGATTTTGATTAAAATCATCAGGAATTTCTGCTGTTATGGATATCGTTTTGTGAGTGTATGGATGAGAGAACGTTATTTGATAGGCATGAAGCATCTGTCTTCTGATGTGCCTCAACAGGGGGTTTTTAATTGGTTTGCGATTGTATTCCATTTCACCGATGACGGGATATCCCGCAGAGGCAAGGTGGGTTCTGATTTGATGTGTCCTGCCCGTTTCGATATTCACCTCCAGATAGGAGGTGTCTCTTCCTCTTTTTAAGAGCTTCACATGTGTCACAGCCTTTTGCCCGTGTAGGGGTGTATCTATAGTAAAATTTTGTATCCCCACATTTCCTTTTACAATAACCCTGTAGACCTTTTTCACAAGATTCCCTTTGAACAAAGTTTTCATATGCTCGAAGGCACCTTTGTTCATTGCAAAGATAACGACGCCAGAAGTATCTTTATCTAACCGATGGACAGCTCTCATGCGATTATTTTTTAAATATATCTTTAAATTGTTCTCAAGGCTCTCAGCGCCATTTGTAAGGATACCCGGAGGTTTTGAGACAATCAGATAATGATCATCCTGATACAGGATAACGCCTTTTTTAGATTGCGCGGGTTGTGTGTCTTCTGTGAGGACTTCAACAACATCTCCTCTGTTCAATTGATAAGAGGCGATCCATATTCGTCTCTTATTTACAAAAACCAGTCGTTTATCCAGCAGTTGCTTTGCTCTCTTTTTCGATATGGCTAGTTTATAGGCTATAAAATTCAACAGCGTGTATGTGCTATCTTTATAAGTGTAAGTAAATACGTGCGCAGGCATTTGCTTAATTGAATTGTAGAAGAGGATGGAAGGAGATTTGCGCCTGTCTAATACATTGCCCTTCTTCTTTTAATATTTTCTATAAAAGAGAGGGTGCCTATAGAGAAAAACCCTATAGTGCAGATCAGTAAGAAGTATCCGAAGATAAATTCTTTATTCATTAAATATTGTATAAATCCTGCGAGACAATATATGCCCAGGAATATTTCACCAAAAGAAGTTAAATTTACCGCTAATGCATAATTCTTTATTGCCGTGATCTTATCCCGTTTAATAACGCCATATTTAGGTGTTCTGATGAAATCACTTTTCATATTTAAGAGCGCTTCAACTACTGCTTTGGTATTATTGATGGCAATACCACATCCTATAATCATAAGTGCCGGTATAAAAATACATCTTTTTAACCAATCTTTACAGCTTACTTTCTGAGAAATTATATAGAGAAATGATGGCGCAAAGGTACCCAACAGTATTAAACACCACACGATTTTCATAGTGAAAGAGACTGATATACGATTTGTTGGTTTTAAGAGAAACATTAACGGGTAAGAGAGTAAGGCAAGAACAATCATCATAGGGTGGACCATATATTGATTGAGATGTATACATGCCTGCATCTTTTTTATAAATCCATCTTTCGACTTAAAAACCTGAGGTAAGATTTTTTTAGCAGTTTGTATTGAACCTTTTGCCCATCGGTGTTGCTGAGATTTATAGGCATTTACATCGATGGGTATTTCTGAAGGAGCGACAACATCAAAAATAAATTTTGTATTCCACCCTTTTAATTGCGCCCTATATGATAGATCTAAATCTTCCGTTAGGGTATCATAGTGCCATCCGCCTGAATCGATAATGGCTTCTTTCCTCCATATTCCGGCAGTTCCATTAAAATTCATGTACAGTCCATTCCACGTTCTGGCACCTTGTTCGATAATGAAATGTCCATCCATACCGATACTTTGTGCTATGGTTAAAAGGGAATAATTTCTGTTTACATATCCCCATCGCGCCTGAACCAAAGCAACTTTTTCTTTTTCATAAAAAAAGGGAATGGTCTTATAAAAAAAATCTTTATCAGGTAAAAAATCGGCATCAAAAATTGCTAAGAACTCTCCTTCTGCCATTTTGAGCCCTGTATTTAAAGCGCCGGCCTTAAAGCCTATTCTATTTTCCCTTGAGATATGCTTTATATTATATTCCATATCTTTATATTTTTTTACCAGGGCGGCTACGATATCCTTTGTTTCGTCCTGAGAATCATCTAATACCTGTATTTCATGAAGTTCTTTTGGATAATGGATATTCACAACTGCGTGAATTAAACGTTCTACTACGTATCTTTCATTATAGACTGGTAATTGTGTGGTAACTTTTGGCAATGTATCTTTATTCGTTAGCCAAAATCTTTTCAGGAATTCTTTATTTTGGAATGATTCTTTCTTCACTTTCCTTAAAAAAAGGTAGATCATGTAATAATTATTCATACCGTAGAGAAACAGCCATAATGCAGCCGGAAAGTAAAAGATTATAAGTAGGGTTAAAAGTATTGTATTCATAGTACAGCAAGCAGCAACGGAAGTACTCTTTCTGTATTTCTTATGTAAGTAATGACCGTGGCAGGATAAAACTTTTTTCTAAGAATAAATTTAAAAGATAATACGATAACACCTCAAACGAGCATACCTCTTATTGTTTATCAATGTAAATTTTTATTTCTTAAAACTTAAGGTTATGTATTTGAATAGTGAGAAAAAGCGCATTGACTTTAGCTTAAGAATTGAGAGAATACTAATATAAAAAAAAGAACTGCGCCTGTTAGATTACGTACCAATGTATCAGATGTTAAACGATTTAGCAAGGGTTATCATACGTCTTAAAAACAATTTTAGGAGTTACTGGTAGATGAAATATGATGTTGTCATTGTTGGCGCCGGTCCTTCCGGCGCAGCTTCAGCCAGAGGTTTAGTAAATGAAGGATTCAAGGTGCTTGTGATAGATAAAAAGAAACTTCCCAGATATAAGATATGTTCGGGTATTATTTTTAAAAAATCACAGGATATAATGGAAAGATATTTTGGTAAAATCCCTGAATCAGTATACGTTACACCAAACCTTTTAAAGGGTGTCAGATTCTGGACTGATAGTAAAAATTTCTCAGATTGGCCATTCCACAAGGACGGTAATGGCGCACCAAACGTATGGCGTTCAGACTATGATTCTTGGTTGATTAAAAATTCAGGGGCAGAAGTCAGGGATTGCTGTTGTTTAAAAGGATTTAAGGATTTGGGTAATTCTGTAATCCTGGAGTGCTACGATACAATCAGTCATGAACTGATACCTATTACGTGCGGGTATGTAATAAGTGCAGAAGGCAGTAAGTCTGTGATCAGGGCTGGACTTGAACCAGAGTTTGAAAAAGGCTTAAAATGGTTTATTGCGTATCAGAATTATTATGAGGGTACTTCTGATTTAGATCCTTACTTTTATCATGGTTTTCTGGACTCACAGTATGGCGATGTGTATGCATGGTATAATGTAAAAAATGGTTTACAAGTCTTTGGCACTGCAGTGAGAAAAGGTGGTAAGATAGATCCTTACCTTCGGAAATATTCTGAAATGCTGAAAGACAGGTTTGGTCTAACGCTGAAAAATCTGGTACGGGAAGCGAGTTGTCTGGGTAATGATATGTGTACGACAGGTAATTTTTATCTGGGAAAGGGAAATATCCTGCTTGTCGGGGAAGCTGCCGGCTTCTTAAATGCCTTTGGCGAGGGAATTTCTTGTGCACTATCTACAGGCCTGCTTGCAGCCGAGGCAATAAGCAAGAGTTTTACATCAGGAATTGATGCTCTTGGACTCTATACTGAGCTAACAAAAGTGGAAAGAAGGCAGACGAAAGCATCGTGGAAGCTAGGTTCTAAAATAGCAGGTAGAGAGCTGATGCCATTATAAGGATGCTGAATTTACATGGAAATATGGCAATTTTTTGTTATCTTTGTTGTAGGTGTAACAGCGGGATTTATGAATACACTTGCAGGTGGTGGTTCACTTCTTACCCTGCCGATGCTTATCTTTCTTGGTTTACCGGCAGCCGTGGCGAATGGAACTAACCGCCTGGCAATTACCGTTCAGAGTGTATTCGCAGTTGCCGGCTTTCGGAGAAAGGGTGTCTCGGATTTTAAGACAAGCCTTATATTGTCAGGTCCTCCCCTGATAGGGGCTGTTATTGGCGCCCAACTGGCTGTAGGAATACCCGATGTGTTCTTCAAAAGAACATTGGCTGTCGTTATGATACTCATTCTCGGACTTATTCTCTGGAACCCAATTCAGAGGAAGAACGGCAATGCTTACTCTCATGAGGATATATCTAAGCTAAGTTGGAAACGGCGCACAGTCATTATGGTTTCCTTATTCTTCGCTGGAGTTTATGGCGGGTTTATTCAGGCGGGTGTTGGTTTCCTCATTATTATGGCTCTCAATATACTTGGTAGACTAAATCTGGTAAAGACGAATAGTCACAAGGTGTTTATTGCCGGCATCAATGCGATGTTTTCGCTCCTTGTATTTGTAGCTCATAACAAGATATATTGGACGATAGGTTTAATTTTAGCGATGGGTAATGGTCTGGGGGCCTTGGTTGGCAGTCATTTTGCTGTAAGCAAGGGTGAACGGTTTATCAGGATGATACTTACTATGTGTGTTGTTGCAATGGTAGTGAAGCTTCTTGTTGCCCGGTAGATGAAAAAGGTGATTGATTTTTGAGGAGGTTACATGAATCTCCCCAGTAAAAACCTTTGGACTGGATCAAGATGAATTTTACCACAGACTTTCTCTGGCATTTGATGTACTTGAAGAATTTGTGAAGGAGGGACGTATTCGAATGTACGGAACGGCAACATGGGATGGTTATCGTTTTTTAGACATCGATAGTCCGGGCAGAACTTCCCTTAAGCGGGTGCTGGATGCGGCTGAAGCAACCTCTGCAGGATCACACCATCACTTCCGAATTACTCAGCTTCCGATAGCAATACCATAAAATTTTCAACCATTTTTAGCTTTCTGACGGTATTATTACTGTGCAATTGCTTCAATAATCATATTAACGATCTTTTGTCTCCACGGCCTTTGTGATTACATGATATGCAAAAGGTCTACTCTGTCTTTTCTGCCTGCCGGTAGGCCGTCATGCCACCACTCATGTTGAAAACCTTCTTGAATCCCTTCTTTAATAAGATGGTGGCAGCAGTGTTGGCGCGACCTCCACTTTGGCACACCATAATAATTTCTTTTGTCTTCAATTTTTCTAACTCTGTTAATCTTTGCATTATTTGGTCGACAGGAATATTAAGAGCACCTTTAATGGCCCCTAATTTACCCGTAAGTTCTGATGGTTCCCGAACATCCAAAATAATTGTATCATCGAGCTGATTCGCCGCTACACGGCGTTTCACTTCTGCTGCCGGGATTGTCGGGACCGGCTGTTCATTCACTTCCGGAGATCCTGTGCCCTTAATCTCGCAGGCTGGTGTGTCTGCCGGAATCCATGCCGCTTTGGGATCACTGGCGCAGGCATAGTTAGCCTTAAGTACGTCTTTCATCCATTCGGCAGGTCCTGGTTTCATATCGGTGAGCCACTTGATGTACTCATCTTTTGTGCGAGGTTGTAAATTGGGATTATTTTTCTTTTGTTCACCCAGGCTTGACGGCTCCCGTCCCCGGTATTCATGGGCTGGGTAGACAATTAAATGATCAGGTAATCTCATAATCTTTTGGAGGGATTCCCAGTGTTCAGCAGGATCACCGCCTGGTAAATCAGTACGTCCTGCTCCGCCATCGTCTAAGAATAATGTATCTCCTGTTAAAATACGATCTGGAAATATAAGGCACATGCTATCTTTGGTGTGACCAGGTGTGTGCATAACTTTTACGGGTATATCGTTTAGATGGCAATCAAATCCATCTGGAATGTAAGAAGTCACACAGCGGACAGGTGAGTTTTGGTTCATAGCATATACAGCGCCCATCTGATTTGCCAATGAGCCAGCGCCTGAAATATGGTCGGCATGTGTATGGGTATCCAGTACATGTGTTAGTTTTAATCCCTCGTTTTTAATAAGGGATATATATTCTTTTATCTGGTTTAGGATAGGATCTACTATAATCACTTCTTTTGTTTTTTCAGAGCCGATAAGATAGGTTTTGCATGATGTTTTATTTAACTGTCTGAATATCATTAAGATGTCCTCATAGGTTAGATTTGAGAAGTAACCGTAAATAGGGAAATTTTTCAGACTTAAGATAGCAGGTAAAATTTCGGACTTATAGTTATAGTGTAGCCACTCCAATAGATATGCCAGGCGACATTTTTACCTTAAAAATTTTATTTCCCGTATATTTTCCTTCCTTTCTATATTAAAATATTGTTATTTGGCACGCTTATAAAATATATCATAATTTATTTTTATAAGATAGTTTTTAATTCAGAGGTTATTCCGTATATCGCAACTTGAACAATCATGCTTTCTGCTTGACATAGTTTTTCTACGGTATTAAGATAGCCGACATTAATAAGTTTTCATAAGTTCGATATTTATAAACATCACGGACTACGTTTTAAATGAATAAGAGACACAATATACTCATCATTGATGACGATAAGCTGATGTGTGTATCACTCAAAGGCCTTTTGGAGGAGAATGGATATCATGTTTACGTGGTATCTGGCAGCGATGCTGCTGTTCATATCCTTGAAAAACATGAAGTTGATTTAATTTTATTTGACTTAAGATTGCAAGACGTTAGTGAAATCTCGCTTATAAATAAAATTAAAGAAGCCTCATCTGATGCCATCATACTTGTTATGATTGATCAAAATAAGATAAAGGCGGTGATAAATACCCTGTGTCTGGAAACCGTTGACTATATCCTGAAGCCGTTTGATCCGGATTATTTAAAAAAGACCATTGAAAAGGCGCTGTATAAGCAGCAGTTAGAGGCCAGTCTCAAAAAAACACTTATAGACAAAGAAATTATTAGTAATATCAATAAGACGATAGCCACTAGCCTTGATATAAGAGAAAGCTTTTCAACGGTATGCGGTGAGTTGAAAAAGGTTATACCATTTGACCGCGCCTGCATAATTATTTCCAATGAACAAGGACATTGGTTCCAGGTATTTGCATTAACAAAAACCTATAATTTCAGTGAGATTGGTGAAGGTGAATCTTTTCCAATGTCTGGCAGCCTTTTGGAAGAGATTATTAAAACAGGAGAACCTGTTATTGTCAACGATACAAAAAAAGTCCGTTTTTGGACGGATAAAGTTCTCTATAAAGAAGGAATACATTCGCGCTGTGGATTTCCCCTTACCTATAAAGGAAAGGTGCTTGGCGCTATTGCCTTTGGCAGTGAAAAGGTAAATAGTTTTAATGAGCAATGTAACTATTATCTCTGGCAAATAGCGCCACAGCTTGCCATTGCCCTTGAAAATACAAAGCTGTTTAACCGTATTAAAGCATCAGAAGAGCGCTATAAGACTTTATTTAATCATGCCGCGGATTCTATGGTAATGATAGATCTTCATGGAAAGATTCTTACGATAAACCAGCGTGAAGAAGAAATTATTGGCTACAAAATGGAAGAACTTTTGGGTAAATACGTTTATGATTTCTTGCCTGAGACATCAAAAAAATTGGTTGCAGAGCTTCTTGCTCTTGCAGTCAACAGCAAGGTTCCAACAACAGAAATTGAAGTTATTAGTAAACATCAACAGATTTTAGTGATGGAATTAGATATGACCGTTGTGAAAGAAGAGGGGAATATTTTATATCTGCTGGCACACTTCCGGGATATAACGAAAAGGAAGAATCTCGAAACGGAATTAAAAGAGGAAAAGAAAAAGCTCGATAATATTGTGAGTGAAATAGGCGCTGATCTTTTTGTAATTAACAGAGATAATAAAATATGCTGGGCGAATAAACGGTTAATCGAGCATCATCCTTTAGGAAAGGATATAGTAAACCATACCTGTTTCGATACCTATTGTCATCTCCAGTCTCCGCCTGTGGATTGCCCTTCGATTAAGGTGTTTGAGACAGGAAAAATAAATCAAATTGAGCGGGTTATTTATAACCATCACAAGAAAAAGTTTTGTAATGTAATTAGTTCGCCTATTTTTGATAAGGATGGAAAAGTTGTGCAGGTACTGGAGTTGATTCAGGATATTACGAATAAAAAGCAGGTGGAAGAAAAACAGAAAAAGCTTCAACAGCAGCTCATACACTCAGATAGGTTGATCTCAATTGGGAGACTTGCAGCCGGTGTTGCTCACGAAATCAACACACCTCTTGCTATCCTTTCCGGTATGATACAGGGCTTTCTCGAAAGGAATAATTCCTTTACGAAGGAAAACGTAAAAGAATTTAAGACTATGCAAAAAGTAACAAAGCGTATAGAGAAAACCGTCGATTCCTTGCTTGAATTATCTCACTTTGAGGGAAATGAGCAGCCAAAACCTGTTCATATCAATGAATTAATAAAGAATACGGTTGCCCTTATTATTGAACAGTTTACTGCAAAAGATAAAAATATCGTTTTAAGACTGTCCTCATCTTTACCAAAGATCAGTGGTTTTGCAGAACAATTACAACAGGTATTTATGAATTTATTGATTAATGCTGATGATGCTACAGAACGTGGCGATACTATTTCAATAACAACAGTCCAAAAAGATAAAAAGATGATCACGATTAGTTTTAAAGATACCGGAGAAGGTATTTCTGAAGATCATCTATCAAAAGTCTTTGATCCCTTCTTTACAACGAAAGAAGTAGGGAAAGGGACGGGACTCGGATTGTCTATTACCTACGGAATCATAGAAAGACATCATGGTACCATTTGTGTTAAAAGTAAGGTAGGTAGAGGCACTACCTTTGATATCAATTTACCAATAGATTTTGGAAAGGTGACGGTTGATGGATAGAGGAATAAAGATATTAGTTGTAGATGACGATAAAGACTATAACTTATATTTAACGAAATTCCTGTCTGACGAAGGATACATCACGAAAGGTATAACAAAACCGATGGATACCTTATCAGCCTTAGAGCAGGAAAGGTTCCATATTGTTATATTAGATTTGAAGATGCCACAAATAAGTGGTACGGAATTACTGAAAGAGATTAAAGCGAAACACAGCAATATTTGTGTTATTATCCTAACAGGATATCCTTCTTTTAAGACTGCGGTTGAGACTATGAAACTCGACGCATTTGACTATTTAAAGAAGCCATTCGATTTAAACGATTTACGAAAAGCACTCAATACTGCACAAAAGACATATTGCCTTATTGGTAGCTCAAAAGATAAGCTCAAAAGTTCTGTAGGGAAAAAGCTTAAATCTATAAGAAAAAGTAAAAAAATTACCCAGAAGCAATTGGCAGATCGCACAGGTTTGTCGCCGAGTCTGTTATCTCAGATTGAAAATGGGCAAATAGCAGCCTCCCTTATGACCCTTGATAAGTTATCCTCTTCTCTCAATATTAAAATATCTTACTTCCTGGATGAAGAAGTTGATGATACGGTAATACAGAATAACCAGGATAGTAAAGTTTTATAAAATATTATTTTTACAGGAGTTTTACGTTGATGGATAATCTGCTCAATATTATCTCAAATCTGGGTTCTCCCAAGATATTAGTTATTGGAGATCTGATGCTCGATAAGTATGTATGGGGTGAGGTAAGGCGTATCTCACAAGAAGCTCCTATACCGGTTATTAATGTTTCTTCAGAAGATATTCGGGCAGGCGGGGCCGGAAGTGTTGTAAGCAATCTTCAAACGTTAGGTGCAGAAGTATTTGTCTGCGGAATTATCGGTAACGATACTCATGGAAATATCCTTTTGGACATTTTTAAGAATATGGGAGTTCATACTACAGGCATTATTATCGATAAAAGCCGGCCAACTACTCTGAAGACACGGTTTATGGGACACTTACAAACAGCCGGTAAGGGAGTGCAACAGTTACTACGGGTTGATTATGAGAAGATCCATACAATAGCCTCAGAAATAGAAGCGCAATTGAACGCTTATGTAAATAAAACCATACAAATATGTGATATTGTTCTGGTTTCTGATATGAATAAAGGATTACTTTCTCACTCATTTTTGCAAACGATTGTAAAGCTTTGTAATAAATATAGAAAGATTGTGATTGCAGACCCCAAACTTGTAAGCGATTATGCCTGCTACGAAGGTTTTACTGCTATAACTCCGAATAGGAATGAGACTGAGCTTGCCACAGGAATAAAGATAATCGATAAGGATAATCTTAATCAGGCGGCAGAAAAGCTTCTTTCGGGTCTTTCACTGGAATATTGTGTTATTACCCTTGATAAAGATGGTATGTTTTTATACCACAAAAATAGGGGCGGAAGGGTTATACCAACTATTCCGCGTACGGTATTTGACGTAACAGGAGCTGGCGATATGGTGCTCAGTATATTCGGCATGATAGTCGGAAGTGGTTATAGTTTTGAAGACGCTGCTCCGGTTGCAAACATTGCAGCAGGAATAGAGGTGGAAAAGATTGGCGCAACTCCGGTCAGCAAGAGTGAAATTGTGAGTGAACTTATAAACGGAAGAAATCAACTATCGAACAAAATTAAAGATATTGATATACTGGTAAGTATTTTGAACGAACATAGAAAGAAAAACGATAAGATTGTTTTTACCAATGGATGCTTTGATATATTACATATCGGGCATATTGAATATCTTAGATTTGCCCGGAAGCAAGGCGACTTGCTTGTGGTAGGATTAAATACGGACTGTTCAGTAAAATCCCTGAAAGGCCCTAGTCGCCCTTTTATTTCTGAAAGAGAACGTGCTAAAATACTCGCTGCATTGGAAGATATAACTTATGTAGTTCTTTTTGATGAGCAAACACCATTGAATCTTATTTCAGCTATTCGGCCGGATATACTCGTAAAGGGAGAAGATTGGAAAAATGCCGGAATAGTAGGCAAGGAATTTGTTGAATCCTACGGAGGAAAAGTTATCTTTGCGCCTTTCGTAAAAGATGTTTCAACTACCAATATCGTTTCCAGGATAATTGATAGATACCACGAAACTGAATCATGAAAAATTATGCATGGTTAATACTACGCTAAAAAGAAAATGAAGAGTAAAGATATACGACATCTGAATGGTAAGGAAAAAGAAGATTTATGGATGATATTGGAATACAGCTACAAGAAAGTATAGATACGAAAAAGGCGTTATTATCAACGGATCTTAACGTAATTAGGAATATCGCTGATGTTATTATTAAGACATTCAAAAATAATCATCGTATCTATTTAATTGGTAATGGTGGAAGTGCAGCAGATGCCCAGCATATTGCAGGGGAACTCGTGGGTAGATTCAAGATAAACCGGCGACCACTCCCTGCCGTTGCCTTGACGACTGATAGTTCAGTAATGACTTCAATTGCAAACGATTTTGGTTACGATACCTGTTTCACCAGGCAAGTTGAAGCCTTAATTACCCAAGGGGATATCCTTTTGGCTTTTAGTACAAGTGGAAATTCAAAAGGTATTGTGAATGCGGTTAAGATTGCAAGAACCCTCGGTGCGATTACCATCGGGTTTACCGGAGAGAGCGGTGGTCTCTTAAAAGATATTGCTGATATTTGTTTAAAAATTCCCTCAAACAATACACCCCGGATACAAGAATGCCATATTACTGTTGGGCATATTCTGTGTTCCATTGTTGAGAAAGAACTTTTCAGGCAATAAGTAAAATGAAAAAAAGGAAGGCTGTATTTCTCGACCGCGATGGCACTGTTATTGTCCATAAGCCTTATTTGAATTCTCCTGATCAATTACTGTTACTGCCCAATGCTGCGCAAGGTATACGGCTCTTTAACGAAGAAGGGTATCTTGTTATTGTTATAACGAATCAATCTGGTATAGCAAGAGGGTTTTTTGATGAAAAATGCCTGGAGCTTATTCATAAAAAAATGACAGATGTTCTGAGAAACGAAGGGGCTATGATCGATGATATTTATTATTGTCCCCATTATAAGGAGGGAATGATACAACAATACACGAAAGACTGTGATTGTAGAAAACCCAAAATTGGAATGTTTCTTGAAGCTGCAAGGCAATACCACATTGATTTTTCGCAGTCTCTTATGATAGGTGATTCGGAGGTAGATATACGAGCTGGTAAAAATGCCGGATGCAAATGCGTATTGATAAAAGATAGTAAAGAGTCTCAGAATACTACTATTGCTGTAGCAGATACGGATTATGTTGTAAAAGACTTACTAGAGGCTGCAAGACTTTTTACTGAGTAAATAGTGAAGTCTTGCAGTTTTGATTAAATGTGGTAATGAACAGGGTGGCTATTTACTGAGCGGCGAATTAATAATTCATTTTCCCGAAAGAAATTTCATTCTTTCCTTTACAATTTCGATATTAAATTCCGCCTCAAGATTCTCCGGGTCAATAGCGATAATTTCTTCCCACTTATGTAATGACTCTTCGTAATTTCCTCCTCTATATAATGCAAGGGCTTCATCCATCATGCTTTGTAATTCCGCTATTCTTGGATTAGCATCTGAATCTTTTATTGTTACTTCTTCTAACTTGTATTCCCCGGGCGACTCGTTTATGATCTCTTGTCTTTGTGCGATTATATCTCCACCTTCTTCTTTCTGAGTCTCTTTCAGTTTTCCTATCTCAGAACCCGTGATAGCTGATCTTTGGGATAAAAGAACAATAATTTGATTTTGCAAATCAGTTTTTATCTTTTCAATTTCATTCAATTTATCTAATTTATTTTCAAGATTATTAATATTTTTCTGAGCCTCTAAGAGATTTCCTTCAAGCAAACGCTCTTTCCTTTCGACTCTTGCATTAAGGCCGTTTACGCTCTCGTGAAGCGTTGAGTAATTGGTATCTATTTTTTGTGAGAGTTCTCCAATACGTTTTTCCAGATTCTGATCAGATACATTTAAATTTGAGAGTGCTTGTTCGAGTTCCAGAATCCTTTGGTCGATTAAGGCTAGACGTTCATCATTTTTGGATGATTTCGTATAAAATCGGGAGAATTCAGTGCATCCTGTGAGGAGAAAAGTTAATGCTAATATTATAAAAATCAAAGAAAAATATTTCATTATTAATTACCTTTAGCTTTTATATCGAAGTATTCAGATACTAAAATAGAGAATAGAACAACTAGTTTTTTGAAAGAGATTTTATTTTTTCCTTTACAATTTCAATATTGAGTTTTGCCTCAAGATTTTCAGGATCAATGGCAAGCGCTTTTTCCCATGTGTTCAATGATTCTTCATAATTCTCGTTTCTGTATAATGCAAGAGCTTTATCCAATAAGTCTTGCAATGCCTCTTTTTCCTGTTGTGTAACTAATGACCCTGTAATGTTATTCCCTTTTGATTTTTCTTCATCCGTTTGCTTTTCATTTGGCGTACCTCCCTGCTCGGTAAGAGATGGAAATAAGGAGACAGATTGCTTGTTATGTTCTTCGATTTCTGTTGTAATATGAGATATTTGGGATTGAAGTGTAACAATTTGATTCTGTAAATCGTTTTTCTCTTCCTGTATTATGCTTAATATTTTTTCAAAATTGCTTATATTTTTTTGAGCTTCAGAGATAGCATTTTTCATGGAAGTATTTTCTGTTTCTACTTTTGAATCAAGAGCTTTTAACATGGAATGAATTTGCAGATAATTTGCTTCTGCATGAGCCACCTTGCGTAAGACTTCTTCGATACGTTTTTCGAGGTTTTTATCAGATGAATTTAAATTTGAAAATACTTGCTCATGCTCTTGAATTTTTTTATCGATTGATTCCAGGCGTTCTGCATGGTTTTTTTGAATCTCGATAGTTTTTTTAGAAAATCCGGCGCATCCCATGAATGAAGATAAGCCTAATAATATCAGAAAAGTTAAAAAATCTACCTTTTTCATTGTGGAAATTTTCCTTTTGTTTATCGGGATAAGCCGGAGTGTATTAGTTTATCTTCTTTTGTGGCATTATGATAAACTCATATTACTTCTCATAATATTCTGTAAGCCAATTACACGAAGATTAAGGTTTAATGGGAATTTATTTTATTTTTGCCAGATCAAAATGAAAATGAACTTCTTCTCCGCCCGGAACCATCACAACAAATGCAATTGAAGTGTTTAAGTCAATATCGTTCATGGGAAATTTAAAGACCAGACGGGCTAAATAGCTTGGTGAGTCAGGCCAGGATTCGCTTGCTTCTGCTATTTCCGGTATAAATTCGAATTCAGGTTGTATGACCGTATCCTTTTGGTAAACCATAGCGGAATAATGTAATGCAAAATCATACTCATCGCCATAAACAGTTACAGAAAAAGAGAGGGAATCTCCAGTTTGCAATACTTCCTGGATTTCTCTATTAGTAAATTCTCTATGTTCTACAGCAAATTTTCTCGCCTTATAGGCAATATTATGATAAGGGGTAAATAAGGTGGCAAAACCTTTGCCTTTTTCTAAAGAGACAGTCCAGCTTTTTGAGAAAGTTACCATATCCAAACTTTTGTTTTTTTGCCCATATTCAATGGCTTCTTGTACTTGTTCCGGCGTTAATTTTGGAAAAACGGCATGAGCTGACTGTATGGCATACAGGCATGAGATTAAGCTTACAGTACATAGTAATAAGACTATCTTTTTAACCACAGTTTTTTATCCTTAAAGTGTTTTTATTATTCTTCTTTACTCGTTTCCGTTGCGGGGGATTCTTCTGTTGAGGTAGACTCGGATGTTGCTTCTTCTGCGGATGGTTTTACCACGTAGTTCTTACCAGTCTTCATTAGGCTTGCACCACCTACGATGAACATAATACCAAACACGATAGCCCCAAAAAAGCACATTACCCCACCTAAATTGTTTACGAATCCCTCTACTTTTTCATTTGCCATAATCTTTTCGGATTTTTCAGTTATTACTTTATTTAATTTTTCTATCATCTTGTTATTTCTCCTTCTCTTGTTTTATAATAGTATAAAGACTTAACCAAAATTCAAAAATGTTTTAATATCTTCTCTTTCAAAGATCAATTTTTTACTAAATCATGATATTTTAACAATTCTCTATCAGCTTCTTCCTTCATTCCTTTTTTACGATAAATAGATTCCAGATTTTTATAAGCCTTTGCATACTTTGGGTTAATTGCGATAGCCTTTTTGTATTCACTAACTTGATCATTAAGCATCTTTTTTTCTCCGTATGCAATTCCCAGGTTAAAGTGGGCCTCGGCGCTGTCAGGATTCAAACTTAGTACTTTTTTATATTGCAGGATTTCATCATCCAATAAGCCTTTTTTGCCAAACGTAACACCTAAATTGAAGTATGCATCGATATAATTAGGATCAATTTTAAGTACCTTTTTATATGCAGCGATGGACTCATCGTACAATTCTTTCTCGCGATAAGCATGGCCAAGATTATACAGAGCCTCTAAGCTATCAGGGTCTATTTCTATGACTTTTTGGTAAGCGCAAATCTCATTATCTATCATTCCTTTTGCGCCGTAAGCAATCCCTAAATTAAAATAAGCATCTTTATAGGAATAGTCTAAATCAATTGCCTTCTTATAGGAAGATATCTCTTCATCAAATAATCTTTTCTTGCCATAGGCTACGCCCAAATTGTTATAAAGTTGTGGAGAATAACCATTGATCTCAATGGCCTTTTTGTATTCAACGATTGCATCGTCAATCATGCCGCGTTTATTATATTCATTTCCAAGCTGATAATGCACATCAAAATCACGAAAGTCATCGGTACTATAGCCTGGAGCAAGGCAAATAAGATTTAAAAGAATAAGAGAAAAGAGAAAAACAATTTTTTTCATAAGTTTATTTTATAAGTTAAGCGTGATAAAGCCAGTATGTTTTTTCATTATCAGTACAAATTTCTTTTACAATATTGTAATATTCCGTCTCAGAAAGATCATCTAACTTTTTGCCATATTTTTTGATGGCTGCATTGAATTCCATTACCATTTCAACCAGATTTTCGTGTGTTTTCGCAGAACCACCTAATATGCAAAAATTTTCTCCCGTTGTGATTCTTTTATGATTATCCTTATTATCAAAGGCAAGGCCGCAAATCAGAGAATTTCTTTCTGGTGATTTATACTGGTTATTCAACGATAACTCCTTTCCGTGTGAATGAATAGCAGAATACCTTCTATGTTAGAAAATTGCATAGAGGATACCATCCTACGAAAAGAATGTCAAGATAAAGTATAGTCTGTGAAGTTACGAGGCAGCTATGGTAAATATTCTTCTGGCAATTTCAAAGTAAATGAGCAGTCCGGTAGCATCCAGCAAGGTAGCGATAAGCGGCGCAGATACAAATGCCGGGTCAAGTTTTACAAATCTGAAAAATAAGGGAATTGCTATGCCGACAATGTTTCCAACACAAACTACAGTAGACAAAGATATACCAACTGTTAACGCCAGGGTGATTTGCCTTAAGGATATAGCGGCAATGGTGAAGGCTATTATGCCCATAATGAGCCCAAGTGCAACACCTACCTTAAATTCCCGCAATATAATTCGCCACCATTCTGTTGTTTTTATCTCTCCGGTTGCCAATGCCCGAATAATGAGGGTAGATGATTGTGATCCTGTATTACCACCGGATCCCGTGAGCATAGGTATGAAATAGGTAAGGGCAATTATTGAATTCAAGATCCCGGAATAGCTTCTCAGTATGGTTTGTGATATAGTTGCAGCAATTACGAGGATGACCAGCCATGAGATACGATTGCTAACGCGTTTTGTAAAACCAACACGAAAATATTCTTCTTCAATAGTTTGTATACCAGCCATTCTTTGAAAGTCCTCAGTTGCTTCTTCCTGAACAACGTCTAATATATCATCTACCGTAACAATGCCTACCAGTCTATCTTCATTATCTACCACAGGGACAGCCAGAATATCATATTTCTGAACTACCTGTGCTGCTTTTTCCTGGTCATCTGTTGTATGTACATAGAAGACGTTTTCATTCATGATATCCTTAATAAGTTGGTCTGTATTAGCGAGGATGATATTTTTCAAGGAAGCTACACCACGAAGCTTTTTGGTTTCATCTACAATATAGCAGATGTAAATTGTCTCACGGTTTGGCCCTGTTTTTCTGATATGCTCAAGTGCTTTCCCAACGGTCATATCCATTTGAAGATCTACATATTCGGGAGTCATTATGCGGCCAGCAGAATTATGCGGGTAGTTGAGAAGCTCATTAGCTTCCTTTCGTTCTAAGGATGGAAGTAATTTAAGAAGTCTTTCTACTACATATGCCGGTAGTTCATCAAAGAGTTGTGTGCGGTCGTCTGGCTGCATTTGTATTAAAATTTCTCTTGCATGCTGTTCTGTAAATTGCTTGAGAAGTTCCTCTTGTTCAATAGGCTCGAATAGGGCAAAGACCTCAGATATTTTGTTTTTATCAAGTAACCGGAAACTCATTACCCGCTCTGTGGGATTAAGTTCTCTGAGGATATCTACAATATCGGCAGGATGACGTTCGCGAAGAAAATCTCTCAATCCTTTGAAATCTTTTGTCTCAATAAGCTCCTTAATTTCTGGGAGAAATATCTTCGTCCATTGTATTTCCATAATTTAAATTAAGCGTTCATGAAAAATTGTATTCTATAATTAAGTATAGATAACTTTATGAGAATTATAGTATATCCTCGTTTCCTGGTTAGAAATTTCATTTCCGTAGGGCAAACCTTTCGGCTTGCACCTTTGCAAGGCTGAAGCCTTGCCCTACATCAACTCTTTTCCATTTATTTTACTTAGTACAATTCATTCGACTTTTTCTACACCGAGAGCCTTTGCCATGCCCAAAAGTGTTCTTCCTAGTAAGGAACGTTTCATTTCGATTGCTTCAAAATCACATACCTCATCGCAGCAGAAGCATCCGATACACTTCTGCTTATCTACAATTACCTTGCCATTCTCTTTTGACATTGCGCCTGCAGGACAGTTTCTTACGCATTCATAGCATCGTGTGCAATTCGAGTGATTTACGGTAGAAAATGTTGAACAGGTATTATCAAACATCAAAGATAATAAGAAATTTGGCAAATATTTTCCTGCAAAGTCCTGGGCGCCACTGGAGGGTTTTTGAAAATCAGGAACAGCTACATTGGAGATCGATTCGCCAACTACACGAATGTTGTTTAGATCGCCACTGCCTAAACCACGTTGATGCGCAAATCGAATAGTTGGTATAGCCATAGGCTCAAATCCAATGATAGTGCTAGCTACAGCGTCTAGCGCCACGCTATCACGACTGGAAATGATAAGCCCCACTTTTTTGGGCTGACCAGCATTGGGACCGTTTCCCTCCATGCCTACAACGGCATCCATAATAATGAGATGAGGCGGTACCATTTGATAGATATCTACTAATGCCTTAGCAAATACCGTTGGTTTTGGCGCAATTAAGTGAATATTCTTTTTCCCGTTTCCCGGAATTGTACCTAACATATTTTTTATTGCCCCGGTGTATTGGGTTAAACCATGCGTTTTCAGTTTAGGTACGGAGACTATAAGATCTGCCGTCCGTAGTGTTTTGGCGATACGGAATTTATCTACGATCTCATAATCATGGTTGTTAACATCAATATACTCATCTTTATCAAAATTGACAACCCTTGCTCCTGTATCCTCTGCAATCTCATTGATACGAGTTATTCGGAATGCGTTGAAGGTGGAACTGTTTTTTACACTGCCTGAAGAGTCTCCAATATAAACTTCACATCCAAAATCCTTTTGAAATATATTGACAAGTGCTCTGACTACGGCGGGATGTGTATTAACAGCCCTTTCAGGTGGTTGTGAGGATGAGAGAAGGTTGATCTTTAAAAGCACCTTCATGCCAGGTCTAACGAGCTTATCAATACCATCCAGTAATCTTAAAGATTTATGAATGGCATGATAAATCTTTTCTAATGTATAATCATCACAGGTAACAATCGACACAGAAGGCATATGATAATCTCCTGGTAAAACAGGGTCTCAAATCAAAATACTAGTAAATTCAATATGATCTTATGCGTTGAAGAGGACGGAGAAAAAATTACCATGAAATAAAGATTTGACTGTTTATGCAATAGTAAAATCCTAATTCTATTATATAGAAATGTTTTCCTATTTACCATAGATTATGCTTATAATGGATAAATTACTTATTTAGGATAATTTATTTTCCTATTTATTGATATTACGAGCATTAACTCTCCAGTATATAATTACAAATCTGAAATGATAAATAAAACATAAGATACTAAAAGAATTTATTCATAGCCTCTGCCCTTTCCATATCCCTTTTGTACAATTCCTTTTCGCTGATGCTATTCTGAAACAAACGGTTCTTTATCTTGAAAAATGGTCTGCGAAAATATTGTCTGTAATAATAGGCAAGAGGATAATTTTTAATAAAGGCAGGGGTGGTGCAGATATAATTGGCATATTTTCTATTATATTTCCACCGGAGAAATTGAATGTCTTCTGGTTCCAGATAGTTTGTTTTAATATTTGCCCAAAAACAGTTATAGCGGCTATAGTCATATTTATTTGTTACAAGTCCCATATTAAGCAATTCTTCACGCATACCTGTTTTAGGATAGGGGGTTAATATCTGGTCTGCAAAGAAATCAATTTGTAAATTTACAAAGAATTCATAATTCCTTGCAATATCTTCTTCTTTATCGTTTGGGTTTCCAATGATCATGCCACCGACGATCATAATATTGTATTCGTGGAGTCGTTTAACAGCTAATTTGGTTCTCTCGATAATATTTCCCTTTTTCAAAAGTCTCAAATTTTCTTCTGAGGCATTTTCTATACCAAGGAAAACGATTCGAAAGCCTGCCTTAGCCATTTTTTCAATAAGGGTATCAGAGGAAGTAATTCCCATGCTACTTGCCTGAATAATGTATCGGATATCGTTGTGCCCGGCTTCGGTTATAGCATCGCAAAGGGACTCAAATCCTTTGATGTCTAAAGTAAAATTATCATCCGAGAATATGATGAAATTTGCACCATTCTGTTTGGCGTTAGCAATGTCTAAAAGTATTCTTTCAATACTAAACCTTCGGAAGGTTTTCCCGTACATTTTATCCATACTGCAAAAATTGCAAGGCATAACACATCCACGGGAGGATTCCACAATATCAAGCGTGAAACCATAATATTGATATCCCTTCCATATTCGTTGGGAACGGTTTGGAATTTTTATTTTTGTAAGATCTTCTAATGGCCGTGCTTGATTATGGATAAAATAGTTATCAACCCGAAATGAGATGCCTGGGATGCTTTCCAGAGATCTTTTACCATCTATGGCCTCTAATAACTCATTAAAACATAAATCTCCTTCGCCGCGAATGATAAAGTCAAAAGGGCCTGAATCATCACTTTCGCACATTTCATGATACATTAAGGTGGCATGGTATCCGCCTAAAACGGTTTTAGTATCTTTCTTGAGGCTTTTTACAAGATCTGCTATTCTCTTAGCTGTAGCGAATTGGAAACTCATGGCAGATAATCCTACAATATCTGGTTGATATTGTAGGAGCAATTCCCTGATAGTTTCAGCAATTCTAGTTCTTCGTAAGATAAGATCAGCCAGATAAACGTTATGGCCTTCAATATTACCTGCAATAGACGAAATGGCAAGATTAGGTGGTTTCCACCGGTTTGCATTGAAGTGAGGGGCACAGTCTGGCATGGATAATAAGAGAATATTCATAGATTATTTTTACCTGTTTTTATGTTTTCTGATACTTCTTTATATTCTCTTATTCTATCAGTAATTCTAAGGCTTTCAAGGGAATTTAATTAACGCTTGAGTTAGTCTGCCAGGTAATAGATGAACGAACGACAGAGATTAGATACTGTTATTCAAATACTGATTCTTTAATGACAAACAAGAATTAGACATATACGACCAAGACCTTTGGAAACACCTAAGCAATTCAATTTCTGCAGGACATACTCTATCATACAAGCCAAAAGATCATATCACGTGGAATATATAACACGTTAGAGTAAGATAGAATATCCTGCAGATGATGATTTCATGATTATACAGGACTTTGTGCAGCAAAGTCATAAACAACTACGAATAAATAACCCCGAAGGGGCGACATGATTATAGAGAAATTTGTTATTTTATCACAGGCGAGATGCCGGATTTTGAGATTGATGTTCGCATTTCGGTATCTGCCTTGATATTTTTCAAATGATAATAATCCATAATGCCCAGATTTCCTTCGCGGAATGCTTGTGCAATGGCCTTTGGCACTTCGGCTTCTGCTGCAAGTATTTTTGCCATGTTTTCTTCTGCAAGTGCCTTCATTTCGTGTTTATGTGCAATAGCCAATCCCTGTCGTTTTTCAGCTTCTGCCTGGGCCAGACGTTTATCTGCCTCAGCCTGATCAGCCTGGAGTTTTGCGCCAATGTTTTCGCCTACATCGATATCGACAATATTAATAGAAAGAATCTGAAAGGCTGTATCTCCATCAAGCATTTTTTCCATGACAAGTTTTGATATTAAGTCAGGTCTTTCCAACACCTCCTTGTAGTTTTCTATGGAGCCAATAGAAGTAACAATGCCTTCGCCGACGCGGGCAATAATAGTTTCTTCAGTTGCTCCACCCACGAGCCTGTCAATCTTTGTGCGTAGTGTCACCCGCGCCTTAACCTTTATCTGTATACCATCTTTTGTTACGGCATCCAGTGTGGAACAATCTCTTGCATCTGGACAATCAATTACCTTCGGGTTGATACTCGCCTTTATCGCATCGAATACATCTCTTCCTGCAAGGTCGATGGCGCAAGCATGATCAAAACCGAGTTCAATGCCTGCTTTCAATGCGGCAATCATGGCGCGTACAACATGCTTAATATTTCCGCCTGCCAGGGAATGTGATTCCAGAGATGCAGCGGCGATGTCAATTCCGGCCTTTTTAGCCATAATACGGTATTCTACAATAGACTGGATATCGACATGGCGAAGCGCCATACCGATTATGTGTAAGAGAGATACATGGGCATTTGATGTAATAGACTTGAGATAAAGCCTTCCGTATTTAAAGAGCATAAAGAGAAATGCAGATATAAATAAAAAGATTATAATAAGAAAGACGGCTGAGTCATTTACTGATATTCCAAGAAGCGGTAGGTATTGCATACTTTCTCCTGTAGAGTATTTGATAAATTGAGCCATTTTAATACATGTCAGACGAAAGCGAACTGTTAAACGTTTTCGGTACAACGGGGGATGATTGACATGAGGAAATTACCTTATCGATGTGTCGATTTCCCGATTATAAACCGTTGTTATCTTCTAGTCTCCTTTTCAATTCGTTGAGTTTGTTAAGAGCTTCGAGGGGAGATATCTTAGATATATCAAGCTTCTTAATCTCTTCGATTACCATATCTTGTTTTGATACAAAAAGTTTTAATTGAGTAGGCCTTTTATCCTGAACTGTTTTCAGGGGTGCAAATTTTGGCTTACCGTTTATATCTAACGTTGCGGCCTCGAGGTTGTTCAGGATTATGCGTGCCCTCTGAATAACCTCTTTCGGTATACCAGCAAGCCGAGCAACATGTATTCCATAACTTTTATCTGTTCCGCCTTCTACAATCTTTCGTAAGAATATAATCTCATCGCCCCATTCCTTAACAAGGATATTAAAGTTTATGACGCCCGGAAAGAGCAAGGCAAGCTCTGTAAGCTCATGATAGTGGGTGGCAAAGAGTGTTCGGGCGTGGATATGCTGGTAGATATATTCTGTAATTGCCCAGGCAATGCTGATTCCATCAAAGGTGCTTGTGCCGCGTCCTACCTCGTCTAAGATAATTAAACTGCGTGCTGTGGCGTTATTAAGAATATTTGCTGTCTCATTCATTTCCACCATAAAGGTACTCTGCCCCCGGGAGAGTTCATCCGAGGCGCCTACCCGTGTAAAGATCCTGTCTACGGTTCCGATAACTGCCTCTTTTGCGGGGATAAAACTTCCTATTTGCGCCATAAGGACAAGGAGCGCTACTTGACGAATATAGGTGCTTTTTCCGGCCATATTTGGTCCGGTAATGATCATTATTTTATTGTTTACTCCATCCAGATTGATATCGTTGGGAACAAAACTTTCATTTATCAGTTTCCGAGTGAGTACAGGGTGGCGTCCATCGATTATGTTTAATTCCAGGCTGTCGGTAATTTCTGGCATGATATACCGATTTTCCGATGCAAGATTTGCAAGGGTGGATAGCACATCTATCAACGCAATTGTCTCAGATATCTTTTGTATCTGTGGTGTGAAGGCGCTTACCTTTTCGCGTATCCGGATAAATAGGTCATATTCTAAATCTTTCGCACGCTCATCAGCCGTTAGCACTTTTGTCTCGTAATCTTTCAGCTCAGGTGTAATGAAGCGTTCTGCATTTTTAAGAGTTTGTTTTCTGATATAGGTCTTCGGTATATTATCCATATGTATATTGGTTACTTCTATATAATAGCCAAATACCTTATTATAACCTACTTTAAGAGAATTAATCCCTGTTCTGGCAATTTCTTCGGCTTGAAAGTTGGCAATCCAGCTCTTTCCGTTTTTGCTAATGTATTTCAATTCGTCGAGTGCAGGATCGTACCCCTCTCGAATAAGCCCTCCATCTTTAATTGTTGGAGGGGGATCTGATACAAGAGCGGCGCCGATTAGGGTTTGCACTTCCTCAAGGGTATCTAATTGTTGTTCTGTGGTTACCAGGATATCTGAAATACAAAATCCTATTTGATCTTTCAGAGCGGGTAGTTTTGAGAGAGATTGTTTAAGAGCAATGAGATCACGGGCATTGGCGCGACCACAACTTATCTTCGTTGAAATTCGTTCAATATCATAAATGTTACTGAGAATATTCCGTAATTCTCGTCTGAGTTCCGGTTTCTCAAACAACTCATATACACCAACCTGGCGATATTTAATTTCAGCGGATATCCGTAGCGGACTAATGACCCATTCCCTGAGTAACCGGGCGCCCATGGGTGTCTTTGTCTGATCAATTATGGCAAGTAATGAGCCCTCCCGGTCATGGGTTCTCATGGTTTGTGTAAGTTCCAGGCTTTGCTGCGTTGCTTTATCGATAAGTACTCTGTTATCTGCCCGGTATCTCTGGATTTTTATAATATGCCTTAGTGATGTCTTTTGGGTATCTTTTAAATATTGAATCACAGCGCCTGCAGCGCCTAAAGCTGGCCCTACATCTTCGCAGTCAAACCCTTCCAGGGATGTTGTCCCAAAATGTTCTGTTAAGATGTGATACGCAGTATCTTTTGAAAATTCCCAATCAGGTCTGGCGGTAATCATGATGTTGTATTCTGCCCGGATTTTTTCTACAAAGGCGGTATGATTATGAAAGGTTTCTTCGGGCATTAACAGCTCTGACGGATTTAGTCTTGCAAATTCATCAAAAAGCCTGTCTTTCTGGATATCCTCTACCTCAAATCGACCGGTAGACAGATCGATCCACGATAATCCAAACAGGGTATTCGTTTCTAATAGTGCCATTAAATAGTTATTGCTTTTATCTTCCAGGAGAGAATCTTCGGTGACTGTACCAGGTGTTATAATCCGGGTAACGCCACGATCTACGATCCCCTTAGCTTCTTCAGGGTTTTGCAATTGGTCGCAAATGGCTACTTTGTGCCCGGCCTTAATTAATTTTCGGATATAAGACTCGGCAGAATGGTGAGGTACACCTGCCATCGGTATTGAATTTTCTCCCTTTGAGCGAGACGTTAGGGTAATTCCTAATACCTTTGAAGCAAGTTTTGCATCCTCAAAAAACAATTCATAAAAATCGCCCATACGGAAAAAAAGCAATGCGTCTTTATGTTGTATTTTGATTTCATTATATTGACGCATCATGGGTGTTTCGTTCATTTTTTTCAGCTAACAGAAGATCAGATAGAGAATAAAAGATACATATAGTTATTGTCGGATTTTCTTCTTTTGCCTGCAAGTCATAATTAATCAATGTCTTATACATTAGTAAAACCATTTTTCCTTGATTAAGGGAAAGAAAGACCGAAAATTTCGAGAAGTTCTTTGACGTTATGTGCCGGGCATGCAGGTTTTAAAAAATAAATTAACGATTAATTATATACCTTCTCATATCATAATTCATCTTATTTTTCCATTTTTACTCATTAATCGGATAAGCAAAAAAGGTATTTAACCTGGTTTTGAGTAATTATCCTTATTATAAGTAACTGCTATTTTGCTCGCTATATAAGGTAGACATCTTAACTTCGGGGTTATTTTGAAAAAAATAAAGATGAGAAAGGCAGTTGCAATCTGATGAACCGAAGCCTTTTACAGGAGTTGTGGCATTTTTTATAGTGCTAATTCTCCGACTCAGCCTACATTCCCAGTTCTTTTCAAGAGCATAGGTATGGACACAAATAACTTTCCCATAAGCTAACAGATAATCGATATGCCAATGAAATTTCTTTTCTTTGCGCAGATGCCTTTCAATCCTGCGTTCCAGGTTATCTTGTGCGCTTCCGATGTAGACATAAAAGCCTGCTGCAAAGTTATATATACCCAGAGATCCGACCTTTATCATGTACGATTGATGTAGCCTAATAATAAGACAATAGATACCTTTATTCATAGTAAGGTTTGTTGCACGGTAAAAAATTAAAAGTAAAAGGGTTTAAATTTTTAAGTATTGAAATAACTAAATATTAATAACATGAAAAATCTCTTCAAAATAAAAAGTCTCTATGTGATAACTATTTTAACGTTGAAGTTTTCTTTAAAATCAGTTATCCTTAATTGGTATTATACATTTCTATTAACATGAATTCCATGAGCGGTTCGTGTCCGTCTGGCACTGGCACTAATTACTGGCACTAAAAAGTTGCCGAAGACTTAACTTGACGTTTAGGAAATTCAAACCGTCCTGCTTGTTTTTCGACCTGCTTGTTTCCAGACGGAATTTGGAACGAGCAAAGCAGAACAGAATTTGGGAACGAGCAGAGAAGCCGCTGCCAAAGGCAGCCTAATTGATTTTGAGGTACTATATTTATGATTCCTGAATATTTAAGGTACACCCCTGCACACGCATGGTTTTTTCATGACAATAAATCAATTACCGTTGGTTTAACAGAATTTATTGTTAATAAACTTGATAAATTGCTATTTCTGGATCTTCCGAAAGTCGGAGATGAAATCCTTTCAGATATCTGCTTTGGAGAAGTAGAATCGTTAGAAACGCTGCTTGATATTACATCGCCTATAAGCGGCGAAGTCATAGCGGTAAATGAACGTCTATTTGAGAATTTGGACATCTTGAGTTATGATCCCTACAAACATGGTTGGTTAATCAAGTTTGTAACACCAGAATCTCATCTTCTTGACGAATTAATGAATGCGCAGCAATACATGGCGTACATTAGTAAGTCACAGCCTGTCACCCCCCTGAAGCAGAGAAAACAACACAGCAAAGTTGTTAAGAGAAAGCAGCAAAAATAGCTGTTCTACGAGCCCTATGATGAAACGCAGGATTGTTATATTGGCCGAAGGAAGACTGGACGTTTTCAGTGCAAAAACAGCAGTTGGTGTTATTCGCTATCGCAAAGAAGAAGTTATTGCGATTATAGACCGTTTCAATGCGGGAAAAGATCTTATTTCAATTATTGGTATTGGTGAAGGAATTCCCATTGTCAGCAATATCCAGGAACTATTACATCTGAACCCTACAACACTCCTCATCGGTATTGCTCCTCCCGGCGGCATACTACCGGCAGACTGGCGTAATCATATCACAGATGCTTTAAGAAATAAGCTCCATATTATGAGTGGCCTCCATACCCATTTAAGTGATGATCTTGAGTTTTGTGTATTAGCTCAGGAGCATCGTGTAAAGATCTTTGATATTCGCAAACCACCTGAGAATATCCCTATTGGAACCGGTAAGGCACAAGAAACAAAAGCATTGCGTATCCTTACCGTAGGCTCCGATTGCAATATAGGGAAGATGCTGACCTCTATTGAAATTACAAATGCAGCGAAGAAGCGGGGTATCAATGCCTGTTTTGTAGCCACCGGGCAGACAGGTATTATGATTGAAGGGAGTGGAATCGCGGTAGATCATGTCCTTTCTGACTTCATTTCCGGGGCGGCTGAAAAACTCGTGCTTGACCGCGCCCATTATTCACTCCTTAGCATTGAAGGACAAGGTTCTATTACCCATCCGGCATACTCAGGTGTTACCCTTGGTCTCCTTCATGGTTCAGCTCCGCAGGGTCTAATCTTATGTCATCAGCCCGCACGAAAGACGTTACGTCATTATAGTAACTTTCCTATTATACCGCTCCCTCATTTGATTAAACTCTATGAGGATCTGGCACGGCCTGTTTATCCCTGTAAAGTGCTTGGGATCTCACTCAACTGTCTCGGCATATCAGATCACGATGCATTGCAGGAGATCCAAAGGGTAGAGGAAGAAACGAAACTTCCTGTTACCGATCCCATCAAATTTGGGGTGGACAAATTTCTTGATGTTATCCAACCTCTTTTATCATGAATCTTTCTTATCGTCCACTTAGTTTGAAATTGAGGCATACCTTCAAAATTGCCAGAGAAACTCGTAGTATTCAGGATAATATTGTAGTTGAGCTAAAAGATGAAGATGGAATATCGGGACTTGGAGAAGCTGCGCCAACCAGTTTTTTTGGAGAAAGTATATTGAGCGTTGCCGCGGTATGTAATGAGTCTACCGATGTATTAAAAAATGCAGACCCATTTCAAACGGAAGATATTACCCGTTCCCTGGCAAACAAATTCCCCGGCAATTCTGCCGCGCGTGCTGCAATCGATATAGCTCTCCATGATATAGTGGGTAAAAAATTGAAAATACCGCTCTATAAGCTTTTAGGTTTAAATCGAACTGGGGAAAAAGCGACCTCATTTACCATAGGAATTGATACCCTGGAGAAGATGTGTGAGAAGGTGGATGAAGTAAAGGATTTCTCCATTCTGAAAATAAAGGTGGGTATAAAAAATGATATAGAGATCCTTAAGGAGTTGCGCAAAATTACCAAAGCAATCTTCCGTGTTGATGCCAATACAGGTTGGACGGTGGATGAGGCAATAAAGAAATTGAACATCATGGAAGAACTTGGTGTTGAACTTGTGGAACAGCCATTTCCTATTGGTAACATCTTGTCCCTGAGAGGGATAAGAGATCGTGTAAAAATTCCTGTTTTTGCAGATGAAGATGTTAAAAATGCAGGAGATATACCGGCTATATCAGGTGTGGTGGATGGGATTAATATTAAGCTCATGAAATGTGGCGGAATTCGGGAAGCCCTTCGGATGATTCATACGGCCAGAGCTCATAATCTTAAAGTAATGATAGGCTGCAATATCGA
Source organism: Candidatus Jettenia sp. AMX1 (assembly GCF_030263775.1). Lineage (NCBI taxonomy): Bacteria > Pseudomonadati > Planctomycetota > Candidatus Brocadiia > Candidatus Brocadiales > Candidatus Brocadiaceae > Candidatus Jettenia > Candidatus Jettenia sp. AMX1. The sequence goes on along the minus strand of NZ_SZPP01000023.1, from coordinate 4,675 downwards.
AAGTTCCCTGTCTATCACAGCGGCAGCTCATCTTATCTCCCTGGTTGACTATGTTGATCTTGATGGACACTTGCTCGTTACCAATGATCCTTATCTGGGGGTAACAGTTGATAAAGGGAAATTACTATTGCCGGAAGGTAATGGGCTGGGGGTAGTGAAAAGGAATGTTTGGGAGACTGCCTGAACGGCTAACCCTTATGTTCAGAATATGTCTTTTCTGTCTGTATTTTGAATGATTACAAAGCACCTATGCAAAATAACATATTGATTGAAGAAATATTGACAAATGCTAAAGGGATACATGATTATATTATCCAGATGCGCAGGGATTTTCATACCTATCCGGAAACAGGATTTCAGGAGATACGTACATCCCGTGTTATCAGAGAAGAATTGAAGCGATTGGGACTTCAGGTACAATCGGAAATTGCGAAAACGGGCGTTGTGGGCATCTTACCAGTTGATAATGCATCGAGCACGGTGGCCTTCAGGGCTGATATGGACGCCTTGCCGATTACGGAAGAAAATGATCTTGAGTTTAAATCCCAAAATGAGGGGATTGCTCATGCATGCGGACATGACGCCAATATGGCAATGCTCCTGGGTACTGCAAAACTGATGGTACAGTTAAAAGATAAACTTAAACGGCAGGTAAAATTCATCTTTCAACCTTGCGAAGAGCAACATCCCGGTGGCGCAAAACTCATGGTAGAGCATGGCGTTTTAAATAATGTAGATGAGATTTATGGATTGCATATCGAGCCCAATATCTCTTCTGGTATCTTTGGATTACGGGCAGGGGCTACTATGGCAGCTACGGATCGTGTTGTTATTACTATTATCGGGAAAGGCGGGCATGCCTCTACCCCTCATTTGTGTATAGATCCTGTTGTTATTGCCGCTGAGGTCATTCTGGCTATTCAAACTATTGTATCACGAAAAGTAAATCCTTTATCCCCTTGTGTAGTCTCTCTCTGCCAAATATCAGGGGGAACAACCTTTAATGTTATTCCGGATAAGGTCAAAATTATTGGTACGGTGAGAACCCTTTCTAAAGAATTAAGATACAGGATGCCCATACTAATTGAAGACACTATCAAAGGGATAACTTCTGTTAACAATGCCTCGTACCAATTTGAATATCTTAAGGGCCATCCTCTTCTGAATAATCCTCAACCTCAATTGGATTTCATACAAAGTAAAATCATCGAACTATTTGGTAGTAAGTCGGTAGAAAAAATAGATCCCAAAATGGGTGGAGAGGATTTTTCCTATTATCTGGAGAAAATAGGAGGCGCCTATGTCTTTCTTGGTTCAGGTAATTTAGAAAGGGGAACGAATCTGCCGTTACACAGCTCCCGATTTTTATTAGACGAGGATGTCCTTTATATGGGGCCAGCTCTGTTTACCTATATTGCATGCAATCCATGATAAAATTGTACTGGTAGTTTTGCAGTTCTCATTTTCCCCTGAAATACATTGCGTTTTATAATCGCAACCGAATTACCCCCATAACTGTGGCTATATTATTTAAAATTAGGACCAAAAAAATTATTTGTTTTGATAAATTTTCTCATATCCCTTTTGAAAATATCATGTTCTGTTTTTCCAAGGGAGGAAATAAAATTTTTTATACGGTAATAAGGTCTCAAAATGAATATTCGCAGGAGGTTGACTCCGGGGAAAATAGTTTTAAACACAGGAGTTGTTTTAAAAAAAGTAGAGTACTTACGCTTATATTTCCAACGCAAAAACTGTAAATCTTCTGATGAAAGATATTTTGTTTTAACATTTGCCCAAAAACCGTTGTACTTACTGTAATCATAACTATTGGTAACTAAACCCTCTTTGATTAAAATATCTCGCATGCCTGTTTTGGGATAAGGGGTGATAATTTGTTCGCCATAAAAATCTATATTTGCCTTATCAAAGAATTCAAAATTCTGTGCTATATCTTCTTCCTTATCTTCTGGATGACCAAGAATCATACCGCCTACAATGAGGATGTTATTGTTGTGAAGGTATTCAATTGCCTTTTTTGTTTTTTCTAAGAGATTTCCTTTATTCATCATCTTCAGATTACGCTCAGATACATTCTCGATTCCTAAAAATACGATCTGAATTCCTGCACGGGCCATTTTTTGAGCCAGTGTTGGGGAAGACGCTATACCTGTAGTACTTGCTTGAACTATATAACACAGATCGTTATGTCCGGCAGCTACAATTGCATCGCATAAAGATTCAAACCTTTTTACATTTAGAGTAATATTATCATCCGCAAAAGCTATGTACTTTGCCCCTGCTTTTTTCGCATTTGTTAAGTCAAGCATAACTCTCTCAAAGCTGTATATCCTGAATGTACGCCCGTACATCTGATTCATGCTACAGAAGTTACAGGTCATCGTACAGCCACGAGATGTTTCAACCATATCTAAGGCTTTCCCGGAAAACAGATAACCATTCCAAATACGTACATCCCGGCGCGGAAGTGGTAAGGTATCCAAATTTTCTAAGGGCCTTGGAATATTATGAATAAAATTACCATTGTCCTGATAGGATAGACCGGGGATATTCTCCCATCTCTGTTTTCCTTCAATGGCATCCAATACTTCGCGAAAGGTTGTTTCTCCCTCTCCGCGTATGATATAATCAAATACTTTACCCTTATCGGAAGACGCAATTTCCTCATACATAAGAGTAGCATGATAACCGCCGATGGCAATTTTAATATTCGGTTGTGAGCTTCTTATGAAATCTGCAATCCTTTGGGCTGTATTAAACTGAAAGGTCATGGCACTAAGTCCTACTATATCAGGCTGGTAGTCTTGAATAATGTCTCTTATTGAAGATAGTAAAGTTTTTCTTTTTAATATTAAATCAGCCAAAGCAATTTCGTGGTGTGATTGAATATTTCCAGCAATAGAAGAGATAGCGAGATTAGGTGCTCTCCACGTCTTGGCAGAGAATTGGGGTACTGTATCTGGCATAGAACATAATAAAATTTTCATGTATTTAGTTTTCTCTATTTAAACAAACAGGCTTATGGTTTTATAACTCTCGCAGAAGCCAAGCTCCATACGTTATCTATTGTACAACCTTATTATAGATTGTCAATAATGCCGGAAAGTCGAATATCTATTAGGTAGTATACAACAATGAATCGATAGATTGTAAGATCACTTTTACTGATGCAATAACGTCGATACTTCTTTATGTAATATATTTGTTATCTCAATAGTATACTCTCGATCTGTTCTTGAATTACCAAAAGACAAGGGATTTCCAAAGGATATTCGAATGTGTCTCTTTTCCGGATGGGATAGCCACCCATGCTTTGGCATAAGCTGGTTACTACCAGAAATAGCCATAGGTATTACCCGTTTTCCCGATTTTAAAATAATGAATGAAATACCCCTTTTAAACGTGCCTAATTGACCATCTTCACTTCTTGTTCCCTCTGGAAATACCACAAGTGATTTTTTTTCTGTTAATTTCTTAACAGCCGTTAAAAGAGTAGCATAAGCCTTTCTATCATCATTTCTTTGAATAGGAAGGTGTCCCGATGCTCTCATATAAGCCCCTAATATGGGAATATGAAAAACCGTATCTTTTGAGATAAAGCTAAAATTTATAGGTATATAAGCAAGAGAAAGTTTAATATCCATCATACTTTGATGATTTGATATAAAGATAACATGCTCATTTTTAGGAATATTATCTATACCTAGAATTTCAACCTTTACTCCCATAAGTTTAAATGCAATACGGCTAAAAAATCTTTCTATTGTGTTAAATACATGCTCCTTTTTTTTTGTATCAATACTTAAAATTACGGCCGTTAAGGTAGAAAGTATCCAAAACGAGACAAACAAAGCCCATGAATATATGGTAAATAGTATCTGATAAAATTTATACATAAAAATGCTGGTTTTGCTCCTTTATAAAATCCAACTCCTTGACACATCATCACTATAAAGTTATGTTGTATAGAATGTCCAATATAGTCAGTCATTATTATAGCTTATGAAGTGGATATAATAGCAAAACTACATAGTATCTTTCAATCATTAATCACTTGAGATTTTTAATGGAAGGTTATTTATAATATTTGTTTTGTTCATTTCGATTCCTAATATTACTTAACATAGTATTGAGTTGTATAAAAAATAATAATATATTAGCGGTAAAACAAGAAAAGGTAGATGGAAAGAATTTGAGCGGTTTGGAACCCTATTTTGTTCTATTTCCGCAAAAGTCATTCTATAAACTATTATGGTAATTAAGTTTAAAAAGAACCAATTTTTTTATATTTTCATACTTGCATTTAGCAATTTTTAAAGTATAATTAAACCTCGAACTTAAGAGAAAAACAATTTTTTTCTTGTTTTTTTTTTGTAAATTTAAGTATCACAAAAAATTCTTAAGTTTTTTTGTTTGTGGTTGGACTTTTGAATTTTTGTGATATAATTGCGGACGTTAGAAGTTAAAAATCGCAATAAATTTTATAAAGAATATTTTTTTTCTTGATTTGTTGTGAATTTAATATATAATTAAAGATCTGCAATTTAAGTTAAAAAACTAGTTCTTTGGCAACATAAGAAGTCATAAGCGTGCGAGAAGTGAGTTGAATTGAGTCGAGGAGTAAGCTAAGAGAGAGCTAGGCGAGAGCTTAGCG
>NZ_SZPP01000022.1:0-71686 GCF_030263775.1 Candidatus Jettenia sp. AMX1 | reverse complement strand
CTGTATGTACCCCGCACTCGCTACCCCTCCCCCTACCACCACCGATACCCCTATCACCAACGCACCTATCAAACCTCTTCCTTTCATCCGCTACCTCCTCTATCTATCTTTGAACTAAACGTTGGAATAATAGACTAGAGCCAATTTCATACGGCTCTACACCTACATCACTTTTGCTACTATTTTTAACCATCTACAACTCAAATAATCCTGACCGACCACCTCCTTTCACAAAAACAAATTGAATACCTTATTAGGACTCTGCAAGCACGTACAATTAAAGATTGTTAGAGAGTTAGCAATAACAGTGCCACACATCAATTTTCATATAATACATATCTTAAGTGTTTGTATTAATTATTATTAGGTAAATACTACAAAAATAGCCATTCTGAAACAAAAGACCATAAATGGTCAACACAAAACAGTTTATTTTGAGGTAATTGTTCTATATTGCTGAATACAGGGAAGATATAACATGACTATTTATGGTCACATAATTTTATATTTATAGTCATAATTTACATCATGATGTCGCATTTTCGAATAACTGCAATTTCATCAATCTGTTACGAAGTGTTGTTCGTGGAATACCTAATATCTCTGCCATTTTTACTTGATTACCGTTTGCTTTTTGGCGTGCCCATTGTATAAGTTTTTTCTCAACTTCCGTAAGTGCATCTTGTAAATTTATTGTCTCTTTATTAGATAAATTCATTGATAATAGATCTGTTCGTACATCAAGTTTTCTTAAATACTCTGGAAGTGTTTCCAATGAAATACCTTTTAACTTAGAGAATGCGATAGCATGTTCAATAACATTTTCAAGTTCCCTCACATTTCCAGGCCAGTCATAAGCCAGCAACACATCCAATGCCTCTTTTGAAACACTTGGTAAAGCATCCTCGTATTGAGATACAAACTTCTTCAAGAAATAATTGATTAAATGCGGAATATCCTCTTTCCTTTGACGAAGTGGTGGAATATTAACGGGCACCACATTCAATCTATAAAATAAATCTTCTCTAAAGTATCCTTCTTTTATGTGTTCCAAAAGATCCTTTTTTGTTGCACAGATTACCCTTACATCAACACAAAGGGTTTCCTCTCCTCCCACTCTTTCAAACGTTCTCTCTTGGAGTACCCGCAACAGCTTAACCTGCATATCCAATGGGACATCATCAATATCATCTAAAAAAATTGAGCCACCATTTGCCAATTCAAATCTTCCTCGTCTTGTCTTAACAGCGCCGGTAAAAGCACCCTTTTCATGCCCAAAAAGTTCACTTTCCAGTATTTCTCTATTTAATGCGGCACAACTCACCCTGATAAACGGCCCCATTCTTCTATTACTATGGTAGTGGATAGCACCTGCTATTTTTTCCTTTCCAGTTCCACTCTCTCCTTTTATAAGAACAGTGGTGTCTCTCTCTGAAACACTTTTAACCGTCTCGATTACCTTTTTCATAGCTTCACTGTTACCAATAATATTAGAAAACTCAAATTCAGCCTGTATTTCCTTTCTTAAGCGATTGACTTCAGCAGTTGTGTTCTTATAATGAAGTGCTCTTTGAAGTTTAATAATCAATTCATCTGTAGAAAATGGTTTTGCGATATAATCATATGCCCCTTCCTTAATCGCTGATACAGCGCTTTCAAGAGTACCGTAAGCTGTCATAATAACAACAATAATTTCTTGATTATATTTTTTAATATCTTTTAAAAGTTCAATTCCACCCATACCTGATAATCTTAGATCAGTCACTACCACATCATATTCTTCAGATTTTACTATTTTTAACCCATCTAAAGCATTATCTACTGATTTTACATTATAACCTTCCTTCCTTAATTGACTTTCTAAAGATATCCTCATCAGTTTTTCATCGTCGACTATTAATACTTTACTGCCCATAATTTACCCCTAAATTTACCTTTAATACAAAAATATCTCCTACAAAACCTACTGCAGAGAGGCTGGAAAAGAATTACCTAATTCGTATGTTATAAAAACCATAAGGTGCAGCTTCAGTTCTATGCATACTTTATCATAAGTCATGTTATGGTTGTTGCTTTTCTCACCGGTAAACACACATAAAACGTTGTTCCTTCGCTTACCTTACTTTTAACCATTATATTCCCGTTATGATCATCAACAATTCTCTTACTAATGGCAAGCCCCAACCCACTTCCCATCTCCTTCGTAGTAAAAAACGGATTAAATATTTTATTTATTATTTCTTCCCGAATTCCCGATCCTGTATCAGCAATCTTGACTTGTATACTCAATGGCTGGCTATCACAATAACCAGTTTCTAGTATGAGATTGCCGCCGTCTGACATACTATCCAATGCATTCACAATAATATTGATAATAACCTGTGAAATATTATCTGCATCTCCATAGATTTCGGGAAGACCAGGAGATAAAATCTTATCCAAACGTATATTTTGCTCTTTTATCCTATGATCTACAAATCGTAAGGAATTTTCAACAATCTCATTTAAGCTATGATTAGACATGTGAGTAGCGTAAGGTCTGGAAAATGTCATCAGATGTTTTACAATGACCTCGATCCGCTTAAGTCCTTCTGACATCAAATCCAGAAATTCCAGATTTTGCGATATATTTTCAGGTTCTTTCTTCATCATTTTTACAAAATTCTGTAATCCTCCTAATGGATTATTTACCTCATGGGCAACACCGGCAGCTAATTCTCCCACAGCAGCTAAACGTTCAGCTTGAATCAATTGCAATTCCATTCTTTTCCTTTCAGTAATATCCCTGCAAATCCATTGAATAGTCTTTTTTTTACCATATTCTATAACACTGGCACTAATACTGGTAGGAACAAGTCTTCCATCGATGTGTTGACAATCAACGTTATCAAGCATACCAGAGCCTCTTTTGTTTATCATCATCCACAATTGCTTTGTCTTTTCCCGGTCATACTCAGGGATAATTTCCCATATCTTCTTTTTGCCCAATTCATATTTTGAATATCCCAATAATTCCTCAGCCTTTTTATTTGAATCAATAATCTGGGCTGAATCAATTTCCAGGGTAAAAATAGCATCATTCGCTAAATTAATAGATTCCCGGTATTTTTCTTCAGATTCTTTCAATTGCACGGTTCTCTCCTGGATCTTTTGTTCAAGCCCCGCATATGATTCTTCTAATTTTTCAGCCATTTTATTAAATTCCAATGCAAGCACACCTACTTCATCTTGCGAGTTAATGGAAATACGGTACCCAAGTTTTCCCTTCCCGATAGCATTAGCACCTTGAACTAACTGAAGAATGGGCTGGGTAATCCCATATGCTAGGATAAAAACGATAATCACAATAATTAATACACTGGTAACTGCAAGGGTAATTACTTGATTCTTTAATTCCATAATAGGTTTAAAGGCTTCAGAAGCATCTTGTTTTACCATTAATCCCCACTTCATATGAGGTATGTACCGAAAGGCTAAAAGGACATCCTTCCCCCGGTAATCAAAAGTATCCATAATACCTTCTTCCCTGGGGTCTAAGATAAATGATTCTGGCACAAATGATCTTACAGGAATGCTCATACTCAACGCAGTATTCTCATCAAGATGCCGCATATTGTTAAGGAAGACTAATTGATTCCCCTCACGACGAACTAATAATGTCTCACCCGTTTCTCCCATTCCAGGCCATTCTCCTATTAATGGCCCTATAGTATCGTTCGTGTTTACACGGATAACAACAATACCGTTAATAACCTCTGTTTCCTCAAGTGTAATAGGATCTGTTCTTTTCATAATCCCAAAGAAGGTCATTCCTATACGTTTTGTATATTTCGAATAATGAATATCTTTAAAAGGCATACTATGATTTTCCAATACATTAAGATAATACCGGTAATCTCCGTCTGCCAGTCCAACATTTGATTCATTAGTAGATATTACTATTTCACCGTTTTCTACATCTATGATAGAAATTTCATCGCAATAAATAAACTTTCTCTTCAGTTGATGTAGATATTCCGAAAGTCTATTACAATACACCCCACCAATTTCTGATTCCTTCATCTTATCAATACTACGAAATGCCTTTCTTAAGTAAAGCAGATTGGAGAAAGATACTTCTAATGATTTGTTTGTTGAAAGAACACCAATATCAACAATCCTCTCTTGCAGCCAGTTACTCAATTGCGTCTTTTTTAAATCAGAAATAGTAGTAAGCTTTTCAATAACTCCCTCATTTAAAGCCTTCTTCCCGCTATTATATGCCGTACTGCTTACAATCAGGATGGGAAGTGTTGTCATGAGGATAAAGTAACAAATAAGCTTAACCTTAATACTTTTAAAAAAACTGATAAAATCTTTTAACCTGATACCATCCTTGACCATGACTGTATTATGAACACCATTCCAAGTTCTATTTTCTATTCCTGCGTTAAACTCTAATCTATTTTAATCTTTAATTAAAACATATTTTCCCGTTATTATCTTCATATTAAATTTCTTTAATAAAATATTCTTTTATTGACATACTGAGTTGTTTGCATTATTATCGGTTGATAATGTATTCATACTCTCCTTAAATACATAATATTTAAGAATAATGAAATCGGCAAAAGTACAAAGCTTACGGATAAGCACGATCTGCTATAAAAATGAATGGTATCATGAATGAGGGGCTGCTTTAGTGATAGAACATATTCTAAAATTGCAAGACAAATTAACGCATATAAAATCTTCTATGTATTTAATGGTATTTATCTGCATTATAGTTTTAGCCTTTTTTAATTTCAAATCCCTATTGGCAGAAACTCCAAAAATTCCTTGGCAGATGTTTAGGGGTGATATACAGCATACAGGACAAAGTAGTTATAAAGGAGCGCCAACGAATACCCTGAAATGGTCATTCAAGATTGATACCCGTATTACATCTTCTCCGGCAATTGGGCTTGATGGCACTGCTTATTTTGGTTCTATTGATGGAAGATTATACGCCCTTAATAGGGATGGAGCCACAAAATGGGCTTTTCAGGTGGGCAATGAAATAACCGCATCGCCTGCAATCGGTGATGACGGAACAATCTATATTGGTTCCAGAGATAAAAAAATGTATGCAATTACCCCTGATGGAAAGCTTAAATGGACATTCACAACTAGCGGTATTATCCTTTCTTCTGCAACCGTTACATCTGATATTGTTTGTTTTGGATCAGACGATAACAACCTCTACGTCCTTACCCTTGATGGTAAACTAAAATGGAAATATACTGCAAAAAGCAATATAACAGCCTCACCTGCAATATGGACAGACGGCACTATCTATCTCTTTGAAACAAGTGGTGCATTGCATGCGCTGTCTTCAGATGGAGTAGAAAAATGGATGAAACGGATTGGCACAGGTGTATATTCATCCTATTCTTCGCCATCAATAGGAGATGATGGAACGGTGTATGCGGGAACAGATAGCGGCAGATTAGTCGCTCTCAAGCCAAATGGCACTATAAAATGGTATGTGAACACCGGAAAAGCCATCCATGGTACGCCTGCTATTGCAAACGATGGTACAATTATTTTTGGTTCTTATAACGGCTTTGTATACGCTGTCTATCCAGATTGTAAACTCAGATGGAGTTTTAAAACAAACAATTGGGTAGCATCCTCTCCTGCTATAGATGCAGAAGGAACGGTCTACATCGGATCGAGTGATGGAAAACTTTATGCAATTAATGCTGATGGAACACTTAAATGGTCGTTTCAAACAAAAGATGCCATCGAATCGTCTCCGGCACTTGGAGCAGATGGAACTATCTATATCGGATCAAATGATAATCATCTGTATGCAATAGGAAGCAGCACTTCAGAAACCTTATCAACACCTCTATTTGAGAAATAGCATCTTATCTAAACAGCATCAATGTAAGCATTCAAATACATCAAATGTTTTTCACGTGAATTCATTTTTTAAAAAATCTCGCACCTTCTTCATGTCATCCCAAACTTTTGCTTTATCATTCGGGTTTCTTAAGAGATAAGCCGGATGAAAGGTAACCATCATAGGAACACCCTTATAATCATGGAATCTGCCTCTTAAAGTGCCAACAGGAGCTTTTGTATTCAGTAACGCTTGTGCTGCAAAGGCGCCGAGAGCACATAATACCTTTGGTTGAATTATCTCTATCTGCTTAATAAGGTACGGTATACAGATAATAATTTCCTCTGGAAGGGGGTTGCGGTTTCCTGGCGGACGACACTTCAGAACATTGGCAATATAAACATCACTGCGCTTCATATCAATAGCCTCAATAATCTTCGTAAGTAATTGACCTGCCCGACCAACGAATGGCTCACCTTGAAGATCTTCATCGCGACCTGGCGCTTCACCTATAAACATAAGATCTGCCATAGAGTTGCCAACACCAAAAACAAGATTTGTCCGTGTCTTACTCAAAGGACATTTGTGGCAAACCAACATCTCATGCCGCAACTCTTCCAGTAATTTAATCTTTGTTTCTTTTGTATTCATAAAGGCTTGTATTCCAATAGATTTTGCTACTACAGGAGTTTCGGTAGACTTAATCTCTGTAAAAGAATTTGGTGAAATTTGATGTATTGCATCACTCACTTTTGTATTTGTAAAGGTAACTGTATCAATACCAAATCCCTTTTCAATCTCAATCTTGACTTTCACCATGCTAATGATAGAAGCTAACTCTTTTTTTATCTCATCCGGATACATACAAACACTATTGTTTTTATATGCAATAAAACTATGAAATACACTCTCTTAAGAATTCTTTTTATAATCTGTTTTCCGTTAACAATGCCTTCTCCAGCTCATGAAGAATGATTTGCTGTACCTCCGCGATACTTCCCGGTATCTCGCAACCTGCCGCATATTTGTGGCCACCACCTCCAAACTTTTTAGCAATAGCATTCACATCAAATCCGTTCCGACTTCTCAAACTTACCTTAACCCAATTAGGTTGCGTCATTTCACGAAACAACACACCAATAGAAACACCATCGATTGATATGGGAATATCGGCAAACTCCTGTGCATCGATAGCATTAACATGTGTTTTTTCCAGCATATCTTTGGTCAACCAGACGGTAGCAATTCGATTCTCTGCATGAAGTCTTACCGTATTAAGTACCAGAGCATTCAATTGAATTAAATTAAAAGGATTCGTATTGTAAACGTATTGCGAAATTTCTGTATGTCTTGCCCCATGTTCGATAAGAAAAGCAGCTATTCTTAATGCATCCGGTGTAGTATTAGCATGGGTAAATCGTCCGGTGTCCGTCACAATCGCAATATAAAGTGCAGTTGCAATATCCTGAGTAATGTCAATAGCTATATTTTTCAGTAAGGTAAAGATAATCTCACCCGTAGAACACATATCTTCTGCTACCCAATTTACATTGCCAAAATATTCATTGGATACATGATGATCTATATTTATAATTATTGCATCTTTGGGGATAATCTCCCTTATTCTCCCAAGTCGGTCAAGAGTGGGACAATCCAAAGTAAAGACAACTTCTGCCTGTTCTGGAGGAAGTTGAGGATAGATGTACATCCCTGCATCAGGAGTAATAAATCTGAAAATTTGCGGGATAGGAGAATCATTGGCAATACTTATTGACTTTCCCATATTTTTCAACGCGTAATAAAGGGCAACTTCAGCTCCGATACCATCTCCATCTGACCGAACATGGGTAGTAAGAAGAAAGCGACCGTATCGTTTTATAATATCATGAATTTTGTCAGTATACATCTTTATGGTAGTATCTTTAGCCTCTTTCAACGATAAATACTCCTTAGTACCCCTGCATATTTTTCTCTACTTTGGTATCTTTTATACTTGAATACACAAACTGCATATTTCTTAATAGTAAGAGGTGGAATAGAGAAAGGTGTAATGAACTGCAACTTGATGGCAATATCCTCTCAAAAAATTGTGTCATTGAGGATTACCCTTACAAAAGAATTATATGCTGAATAAATCCCGTTGTCAAACCCTCTTTTCCCTTGCATTTTAATTGTAGATAAGTTACCATCAAAATTTATAATTTAATTTTTTTCCATAGTACTGTATAAAAAATCCCAAGAATAATTCCAATAGTGTGAGGGAAAAATATGTTTAAAGTTATAGAAAAAGCAAAGATTGCAGAATCTACTTTTTTAATGAAAATTGATGCGCCTAAAATTGCTTTTAAGAGAAAAGCAGGACAATTCGTTATGCTTCGTATAGACGAAATGGGTGAGAGAATACCTTTAACGATAGCAGGCTCAGATACTATTCGTGGAACGATTACTATTATTTTTCAAGTTGTTGGTAATACAACACGTCATTTATCTAACTTAAATGCCGGTGATTATATTTTAGATGTTGTTGGCCCTTTAGGGCATCCCACACATATTGAAAATTATGGAACAGCTGTCTGTATTGGAGGCGGTTTAGGAATTGCCCTGGTAATGCCAATTGCTCAGGCTCTCCACGAAGCAGGTAATCGGGTAATATCGATTATTAGTGCAAGGAATAAAGACCTTTTGATTTGTGAAAAAGAGATGCAGGCATGCAGCAATGAATTTATGATTGCAACTGATGATGGTTCAAAAGGTTCAAAAGGATTTCCTACTCAAATATTACAAGAATTAATTAATAAAGGAACAAAGATTGATATCGTATTTGCAGTAGGGCCTGTGCCTCTCATGGGTGCAGTTAGCAAACTTACAAAACCTTATAATCTCAAAACAATTGTAAGTCTTAATCCGATTATGGTGGATGGAACAGGCATGTGCGGCGGTTGCAGGGTACTCATAGATAATAAGCCTCAGTTTGTTTGTGTAGATGGTCCGGAATTTGACGGACATCAGGTAAACTACGATAATTTAGTGCAGCGTTTAAAAACATATATCAGCAATGACGGAGATCCGCGGGTGCAAAATGTAAGTAAAGACAGCACCTGTTGGAAGCCGCCCGAAGAGCGTTCGGGTACAGCACACAAAGTCCATGCCTCCATGCATGCTACGGAAGGACATGCTGTTATAGATCAATTGGCAGAAGGCCTTTCAGGTGCAGGAACAAGTGCTGAAAAAACCGGTGCAAAAAAAATGGGAGCTATCCCGCGACAAAAGATGCCTGAACAAGATCCGGTAAACAGGGTAAAAAATTTTGAGGAGGTACCCTATGGATATACACCAGAAATGGCACGCCAAGAGGCGTTACGATGTTTGCAGTGCAAAAAACCTCTTTGCCGTGACGGATGTCCGGTAAGCATAGATATCCCCGGATTCATCAAACTCATTGCAGAAGGAGATTTTTTAGCTGCGGCACGCAAGATTAAAGAAACAAATGCACTGCCAGCAGTTTGCGGACGGGTATGTCCCCAGGAGGATCAATGCGAAAAGGTTTGTATTATAGGCAAGAAGTTTAAACCCGTGGCAATTGGAAATCTGGAACGTTTTGTTGCCGATTACGAAAGAAATCATAATGCAGTAACTATACCAGAATTACCTGCAAAAACAGGTTATAAAGTAGCGATTGTAGGCGGAGGTCCTGCTGGGCTTGCTTGTGCAGGTGAACTCATAAAGATGGGACACGATGTAACCATATTCGAAGCATTACATAAAACCGGCGGAGTTTTAGTCTATGGTATACCTGAATTCAGATTACCAAAGGCTATCGTAGAATCAGAGGTCGAGTACCTCAGGAAATTAGGAGTCAAAATTGAAGTGAATGCCGTTATTGGAAAGGTACAAACGGTAGATGAATTATTAGAGAATGGCTTTGATGCTATTTTCGTCGGTACCGGTGCTGGCTTGCCTATGTTCATGGGGATCCCGGGAGAAAATATGAATGGCGTGTACTCAGCAAATGAATATCTCACCCGGGTTAATTTAATGAAGGCTTACAATTCTCAATACTCAACACCAATCGCCATGCGGAAAAATGTAGCCGTAATTGGCGCAGGAAACGTCGCCATGGATGCAGCCAGAACGGCACTTCGCCTTGGCGCTGAAAATGTATATGTCGTTTATAGAAGATCGAGAGATGAAATGCCTGCAAGGGTAGATGAAATTCATCATGGTGAAGAAGAGGGATTACAATTTAGATTCTTAACCAATCCGATAAAAATTCTCGGTGATGAAAAAGGATGGGTGAGTGGTCTTGAATGTGTGAAAATGGAACTGGGCGAACCCGATGATTCAGGCAGAAGGCGTCCCATTCCGGTAAAGGGATCGGAATTTGTATTGAACGTTGAATGTGTAATTATGGCTATTGGTAATGGTCCAAATCCATTAGTTCCATCCACTACACCTGATTTACAAGTAAATAAATGGGGCAATATTGTAGCAGACATAGAAACCTGTAAAACAAATAAAGAAGGTGTTTTTGCTGGTGGGGATATTGTAACAGGCGCTGCAACGGTTATTCTTGCTATGGGTGCGGGAAAGAAAGCTGCAAAGGCAATTGACGAATACATAAGGTCAAAAAAATCCAACACGGTAACAAGCTGTTGTAAATAAAAAATGAAAATTACTTTAAATGGTGAATTGAAGGAGTGTGGAGAAGGAATAACTATAGAAAAATTGCTCGATTTATTTAAGATCGACAAGAATCGTGTTGCTGTAGAATTAAACTTGCACGTTATTCCAAGAAAAGAATTTTCCACATTCGTTCTCAATAATGCAGACATCCTGGAAGTGGTAACTTTTGTTGGGGGTGGTTAAAATCGAAAAAATAACAGAGGATACAAAACTAAAGCTTGGAAGGTATGAATTTACCTCCCGACTCTTTGTTGGCACAGGAAAATACACTTCCATGGAAGAGATGGTTAACGCTTTAGAGGCTAGCGGAACAGAAGTTGTCACCGTTGCCGTTAGAAGAGCAAAAATTAATGAATCGGTATCCCTTCTGGATTATATTGATACAAAAAAATATACGATTTTACCAAATACAGCAGGTTGTTATTCATCGGATGAGGCAATAAGAGTAGCCCGCCTGGCCCGGGAAGCTGGTTTATCTGATATGATCAAGCTGGAAGTGCTTGGTAATGAAAAAACACTGCTCCCTGATCCCATTGAGACTCTGAAAGCAACAATAACTTTAGTAAAGGAAGGGTTTACCGTACTTGTCTATACATCAGATGATCCTATCATTGCGAAGAAGCTAGAGGATGCTGGCGCCACGAGTGTTATGCCTGCCGGTGCCCCCATCGGATCAGGTCAAGGTATTTTAAATAAGAATAACATAAGAATTATTCTGGAATCAGCAAAAGTTCCTATTATTGTTGACGCCGGTGTTGGTACGGCATCGGATGTAACAATCGCTATGGAACTTGGTTGCGAAGGAGTTTTGCTTAACACAGGAATCGCTCTTGCAAGAGATCCTGTGAACATGGCAAAGGCTATGAAATTAGCCTGTGAATCGGGAAGACTTGCATTCCTCTCCGGACGCATACCTAAAAGACTTTACGCAAAAGCGAGTAGCCCTGAGAAAGATTTTTAATTATCTTACCTGCCTGTATATTTCTTCTTATATCAATAAATTCCTTCACATTTTTAAAATAATTACATGAAATCAGTATGCTTACGAAACGGATTATACCATGTTTAGATGTAAAAGACGGAAGAGTAGTTAAAGGAACAAATTTTTTGAATTTAAGAGATGCAGGAGACCCTGTTGAGATAGCAGCTTTTTACGATGCAGAAGGTGCCGATGAATTGACCTTCCTGGATATTACAGCATCTCATGAAAATAGGAATATCATTCTTGATGTTGTAAAAAAGACTGCAGAGCAAGTATTTATGCCTTTAACTGTTGGCGGCGGTATCCGTAGTATTGATGACATCCGACAGTTATTGAATGCAGGGGCCGATAAAGTTTCTATAAATACCGCAGCTGTTAAAAATCCTGAATTTATTACCAAAGCATCCAGACGATTTGGCAGACAGTGTATAGTGCTCGCTATTGATGCGAAAAAAGTAAAAGATAATATAAATGACAGAAAATGGGAAGTTTACATACATGGCGGGCGGACACAAACAGGATTAGATGCCATTCAATGGGCAAAAGAAGCCGAGCTGAGAGGGGCCGGTGAAATACTCTTAACAAGTATGGACTACGATGGTACAAAGAGTGGATTTGATATCGAGTTAAATAAGGCCATATCAGAATCAGTAAATATTCCGATTATTGCATCTGGCGGGGCAGGCAAAGTAGAACATTTTTATGATGTCTTTAATGAAGGGAAGGCACATGCAGCTTTAGCAGCTTCTATCTTTCATTACAGAGAAATAACCATACAAGAAGTAAAAGAATATTTGATTAAGAGAGGTATTAAGATAAGACTTAATAGATAGTTATGTATTTATAATTAAAACTTACCATGGATACTTCGCAGTTAATCACTCCTTTATGATAGATTAAGTAACAAGAATCTTATTCTGGTTGAAGTGAAAAGTTTAATTTAGTAAATAATTATTCATCGATTAATTGACATTATTCATTTAGGTGATATAATTTTAAGGTTTAAAAACATTATTTTAAACAATTTATCTTCCTGATTAATGATTCCACAAGAAAAGATTACAGAAATTCAGCATGCCTCAGATATTGTTCAAATCATATCAGAGTATATACACTTAAAACAAAGCGGAAGAAATTTTATTGGTTTGTGTCCCTTTCACTCAGAAAAAACACCTTCCTTTACGGTAAATCCGGAAAAAAAATTCTTTAAGTGCTTTGGATGTGGCGAAGGCGGAACGGTATTTCACTTTGTCATGAAGCAAGAAGGTATAGACTTTATCGAATCTGTAAAATTGGTAGCCTCAAAAGCACATATCAATATTGCTCACTTAATTCCCACAAAGGCATCCTTTTCTCCTACGGAAAAGACATTCCTGCTCAACATAACTAACTTTGCCACAAAATTTTATAATAAAATCCTATTTGATAAAGAATCTGGAAGTAGTGCAAGAGCTTATTTGCAACAACGGCACATCAATAACCAATCTATCAAGACTTTCTGTCTCGGCTATGCCCCTAACAGTTGGGATGCATTAATAAAAACATGTAAAGAACGTAATATTCCAAATAAATTGTTAGAAAAAGTCGGTCTAGTCATACAAAAAAAAGAGGGAAATGGGTATTACGACCGATTTCGCAATAGATTAATATTTCCTATATTAGATATAAAAAAGCAAGTTATCGGTTTTGGGGGAAGGACATTAGATGATACAACTCCCAAATATCTCAATTCGCCAGAAACTGTTCTTTTCAATAAAAGTAATGTACTTTATGGCATCGATATTGCTAAAAATGCTATTTTGAAACAGCATCGAGTGATACTTATGGAAGGATACACAGATGTAATCATGGCACATCAATATGGCATTGAGTGGTCTGTTGCAGTATTGGGAACAGCTATATCAAAACAACATCTCAGACATTTAAGGCAATATTGCAATCAGGTAATCCTCCTCTTAGATTCAGATATCGCAGGTTGGAAATCTTCTGATAGAAGTTTAGATATTTTCATAGAAGAAGAATTTGATGTGAAAATTGCCCAGTTGCCCAAAGACCACGACCCTTGTGATTTCCTTGTGTCAGAAGGTGTCGAAAAATTTCTGACATATATTAATAACGCGACGGATTTTTTTAGCTACAAGGTTAAGATGGCTGCATCTAAGTGGGATATATCAACCATTCATGGAAAGGCAAATGCCATTAATGATGTCCTTGCCACAGCAATGAAAATGCCCGATATTATCAAACGCAATTTACTCATTAAAAGAATTGCAGAGGAAATGTCTATAGATGAGGCTACTTTGCGAATTCAACAGAAAAAATTTAATAAAGTTACTGCTTCCATAAGGAATAAGCAAGTTGCTGAACAAAGATTAGACGCTTCTTCAAGGGCGGAACGAGAACTTTTGTATCTCATGTTATCGTGTAATGATCTTATCCCCAGAGTAGTAGAAGAAATAGGCCTGGAAGAATTTAGTAATAAAGACTTTTCAAAGATTGCTCAGAAGATGGTTGCGCTATACTATCAAAACAATGTTGTACATGATCAAGATATACTCTATGCAATTGATGATGAAACATTGAATAAGATATGTATGGATATTGTAACAACAAAAGAATTTCAGGATATTACAAATCATAAAGAGAGGTTAGAGGCATATGTAGTTTTTTTTAAGAAACAAAACAGCAAGAAAGATATTCACCAAACAAAGAAGAAAATGTTAGAAATCGTTAAGGCTGGCAGTAACGAGAAAGATATTGTCATGTTGTTAGAAGAATTTCACAAAAAAAGTAGAAATATCCATACCTTAAAAAAATAAGGTCTATATCTAAAGTTGTTTTTGTGATACTTAATGAGAGATAGATTGAGATAAAGACGATAAAGATTAATCATCTCCATTTACATAAATAATATTGTTAAGGGGGGTCTATCTTTAATATGGAAAATTTAAATCAAAAAATCAAACACCTTGTACAAAAAGGTAAAGAAAAGGGCTATTTAACCTACGAAGAATTGAACGATATGCTGCCCGACGATGCAGATATTTCTCCTGAAAAGATTGATGATATTTTGATGATGCTCGATGAGTTGGGAATTGATTTAATTGATGAAACAGATATAGAGGCTCGCGATACCGCTGACGCTGAAGAAGCAGAGGTCTTTCCAGAAGTAGATTTGGAATTTGGTGAAGTTCCGACAATTACAGAAAAGATAGACGATCCCGTCCGTATGTATCTTACCCAAATGGGAGAGATTCCCTTACTTACGAGAGAAGAAGAGATCATGCTGGCAAAAAAGATCGAAATTACGAGAAAGAGATTCCTGAAGAAGGTACTGCACTCCGATCTATCTTTGGCAACGTGTTTAAGAATATTGGAAGATGTAAATAATGGTGAACTCTCGTTTGATCGTACCCTAAAAGTCAACACGATGGTCGATAATGGTAAAGATGAAATTTTAGAACAGTTTCCAAAAAACGCTAAGATTTTAAAGACTATTCTTCAAAAGAATAAAGAGGATTATTTCCTTACCAAACGAAAACAAATTTCTGAAAAAGAAAGGATAAAACTGCTTCGAACAATCCGGAATAGAAGGCGAAAGGGAATTGATCTCCTTGAGGAAATCAATATTCGCACAAAACGAATACAACCGATGATGAAAAGACTCCAAGAGATTGTTTTTGAAATGAGTGACTTAGAGATACAAATCATGGAATGTAAACCACGCCCTAAGTCTAATGGCCGCCATAAAGAATTGGAGATCCAATACGAAAATCTGGAGAGTATGGTTTTAGAATCACCTACCAGACTAAAGCGCCGTGTGGAGTCTATTGAAAATATCTATAGGGAGCATGAGGCTGCCAAGAGAAAACTTTCTGGTGCAAATCTAAGGCTGGTTGTAAGTATTGCTAAAAAATACAGAAATCGTGGCTTGAGTTTTTTAGATTTAATCCAGGAAGGTAATACGGGTCTTATGCGCGCAGTAGATAAGTACGAGTATCGAAGAGGTTATAAATTCAGCACCTACGCTACATGGTGGATACGTCAGGCGATTACCCGTTCGATTGCTGACCAGGCAAGAACGATACGCATCCCCGTTCACATGATTGAAACCATGAGCAAAATTAGAAATGTTTCGAAAAAGCTTTTACAAGAAAAAGGTCGTGAACCGACAATAGAGGAAATTTCTAAAGAGGTAAAGATTACTGTAGAAGAGGCAAGGCGGGTTCTTAAGATATCCCGACATCAAATATCTTTAGATAGACCAGTTGGTGAAAGCGAAGACAGTTCATTTGGTGATTTTATTGAAGATGAAAAGGCAGAATCTCCTGTATCTGCAGCAACTCAGGAGATGTTAAAAGATAAAATTGAAAGCGTATTGGAAACATTGACCTATCGTGAGAGAGAAATCATTAAACTGAGATACGGTATAGGGGATGGATACACCTATACTTTAGAAGAAGTTGGCAAGATATTTAAGGTCACAAGGGAAAGGGTAAGACAAATCGAGGCAAAAGCCGTACGAAAATTGCAACATCCGATCAGAAGCCGGAAGCTCGAAGGATTCCTTGATGGAATTGGTAGTTATTAACCGTTAGTAGCTTATCTGATTTTGTTATAAGTGAAATTATTTTAAAGAGGAATCTATGAACGAGAGGATAGCGGTACTTCGGAACTTGCAATCAATAGATACAAAGTTAAAAAGATTGGAAGGCGATAAACTCTACAGGAGCTACGATGTTCAGAAAAAACAAAATCAAATTCAACAAGAGAGGGAAAAGTTATCAAAAATCAGTGAAGAGGTAAAAACAGCTCAAAAAGATATTAATATTAAAGAGCTTGACTTAAGAAGTATAGAAGCAGATATCAATAAATTACGAATTCAGATGAATCAGGTCAAAACAAATAAAGAATATAGCGCAATGAAGACTGAGATTGGAGGAAAGGAAGCTGACAAATCGGTTTTAGAAGATGAAATCTTGCGTATGATGGAAAAATATGAAGAAACGCAGGGAAGATACAAGTCTTCGGAAAAAGAAATTCAGCAGGAGGAATTAGAATTAAAGGATCTTCAAAAACGAGTAGAAGACGATTTACAGTTAATAGAAGATGAAATCACCAAACTCAAGAAAAAGCGGAGTGAATACACAGCCTTGGCAGATAGTGAAGCTTTACAGCATTATAGTAGACTAGTAGGTCACAAAGATGCTGTAGCTATTGTGAACGTTGTGAATAAAGTTTGTCAAGGTTGCTTCATGTCTATAACATCACAGACGCTTAATCAACTTTTATCTGGTAAAGATCTCACCTTTTGTCATAGTTGCGGCCGGATCTTATATCTGGATAACAGCAATGAAGAATGAGGATGAAGTAGACAAGGTGGTCGCCGGTTCTCATACTTGTAAAAGAGAACGGGAGGAAAGTCCGAGCTCCATAGGACACAGTGCTCCGTAACCCGGAGTCTTGGTAACAAGAAGGAAAGTGCAACAGAAAATATACCGTCCACGTATAGGTGGATAAGGGTGAAATGGTGGGGTCGTTTACGACTTAATGTAAGAGCCCACCGCTTCAATGGCGACATTGGAGGCATGGCAAACCCCACTGGGAGAAAGGCTAAATAGGGAGGGATGAAGTGGTCCGCTTCGTTATTACCTCTGGGTAAGCCGTTAGAACCTGCTGGCAACAGCAGGTCTAGATAAATGATCACCCACGACAAAACTCGGCTTATTGTCTACTTAAAGCAAATTCCCTCCGATAATGTGAATTACCGGAGGGAATTTTTTATTTCTTCTTTTCTTTTTTTACCTCTTTTTCTTTTCCTGATTCTTCCGTCTTTTTCTTTACGGTCGGGTTATGTTTCGCACATGTTGTGCACATAAGCGTCTCCTTTCAAAAATGCAATCGCTAAGATAAAATACGGTTAATGGCTCTTTATTGAGAAAGATCTACTCTATGATAGTGCGAGGATTCGGCGCTTATCATATAAAAATTTATCGTAGCTGCTCGAATTTAATTCTATACGAAAGGCTGATGAAGTTAGCGTAGGATTTGCACGTGCCGTAATAATAATAGCATCCTGATCTATGCCAAGCTGTGGATAATCCCAGAATCATCATTGTTCTTGAAGTTTACATCAACATTATAAATAAAGAACGCACCCTCAGGATTTTCTGGTCTGGAAACTGCAATAAATTGACGTTGTACGGTAGCTGATTCTTCAAACGCTTCAGCTATAATCACCCAGCGATTCCATGTTTGAATGGGATTTTTATTGCCTTAGGCACTTTACCAAACGCTAAAAGAACACAGTCTCCGCTAACTGCATATCCTTTGGGGTTCTTAGGAATGCCGGCCTAACTTTAATGGTAGCCGCCGGAGTTAATCTTTCAGCTTTGACTGCCGCATGGATACCCCCTACAAGTGTTAAAGCAAACTGCATAATCAAGAATGCTTTAAATACCTCCCGCATAAAACGCCCCTCTCCTTTCCAGATTTGTACTCCTAAAAGTTATGAGGAAGTTAGCGGGTTAGTTAGCTGGACTTCAATGGGTTTAATTGTCTTATGTATTATTTCCTTAGAATGGATAACATTTAATTTTTTAAACAGAAATTCAAATTTAGCCTCAAGTTCCTCACCGATCTTATTTTTTACGTCAGAAGGCAGATTCCAAAATCTTTCCTTAAATGGGCCAAAACCCATTTTTCTTGTCTTATAGATAAATTGTTCATCGGTTTCTCCCTCTTTGCGGTCAGCAACACAATTTTTTTTCAGAAATTCATAAATATCAGTTTTAAAATCCTTCGGGAAGGAACTGTTCTCATAGATCATGTTTTGGAATTCAGTAGCAAGGTGTACTTCGGCGGTACCGGTCTCCGGAAATTTATCAAAAGCATCGCTCGGAAGCGTAGACGCCCCATGTTGCACCGCTCCACTAAGACCGTATCGATCCCTGGCTACTCTTGATAAATCTCTTAGGGTATCAAAGTCTAGTTTCACTTTAGCAATCGTCCCATCTGGCAGAGGAACTCCTCCGTGAGAAGTGCCTGTCTGCACACTGATCTTACTAATACCTGTTAATCCTTTTCCCTTTGCAATTAAGGTGCTATTATAACCGTCCATGAATGCAGTCAACTCTTCAATAGTACTATTCTTCTTACCCACTTCCCCTATTTCACCGCCGATAGATATGGTAATTTCTTTTGGTTCTAATGTCCTGATATAAGCGGTAAATTCAGCAGCAAACTCGAAATTAAGTCTTTGTTGCTCGGTAATGTTTGGTTTACTGAGATCTACCAATGTTGAGGTGTCGATATCAATATTATAAAAGCCCGCTTCGATGGCTTCTTTAATAAGTCCCTTTACCGTTTTAATCTCCACATCTCGATCTTTCTCATATTTCTTTGCATTAATCTGGAAATGGTCTCCTTGGATAAACACCGGACCTTCATGTCCTTCTTTGATAGCAGCAGCAAGAATGACCGATGCATATTCCGAAGGCCTTTGATCTGTATAACCAATTTCAGATCTTGCAATTTCGAAGATAAAGGCACCTACATGATTCTTTTTTGCAGCTCTAAAAATGGAACGTGCCACATCATATGTTAGGCCTCTTATATTAATGGCTGGCACGGTAAATCCCTTGTATTGTTTCTTACCCATAGCTTCATAAAGTGATTGAATAGACGAAGAAACAACAGAAAGTTTATTTCCTGTAGTACGGATCAACCATCGGCATATATCTCTCATAGTATTGTCTTTATTAAAGACGGCATTGTAAACAATCGTATCTATTTTTTTATTCCTTAATGCATTACTATCAAGTATTTTTATAGCACCTGCTTTTTGCATGTCAATAATACCTTTAAGATCGTTTAACAAATCTTCTTTGATACGATAAAGCATGAGTTGTTAACTCCTTCTCTTTTTACTTTTGGCTAAAAAACTTCTCATAAGTTAATACATCTTCTTTACTTCCGATAACGAGAGGTACCTTTTGATGCAATTCGGTTGCCTGAATATTCAGAATGCGTTCTTTTCCTGTTGACGCCTTACCACCAGCCTGCTCAACAATAAAAGCAAGTGGAGCAGCCTCGTAAAGTAATCGTAATTTTGCCTTTGGTTTCTTTGGATCTTTATAATCAACAGGATACAGGAATATGCCTCCGTAAAGCAAGTTCCTGTGAAAATCTGATACCAGCGACCCTATATATCTTAGGGAATAAGGTCTTTCTGTTGAAGGATCATTTTCTTTGAGATAAGCAATGTATTTTTTTGTTCCCTCATCCCATGTATTTGCGTTTCCCTCGTTAATGCTATATATCTTGCCCTTAGATGGAATGCGAATATTTTCGTGCGAGAGTAAAAATTCTCCAATGCTAGGGTCTAATGTAAAACCATGGACTCCCTGCCCTGTGGTGTATACCATCATGGTACTTGACCCATAAATTATATATCCTGCTGCAACTTGATCTGTTCCTTTTCTAAGACAATCCTCAATGGTTGATTCCTTCCCCGTTGTCTTTCTTCGATAGATCGAGAATATAGTCCCAACACACACATTGGCATCGATATTCGATGAGCCGTCCAGGGGGTCAAAAAGGAGGACGTACTTACCCTTTGGAAATTCATCTGGTATTGGAATAATATCTTCATTTTCTTCTGATGCCATGATACAAAGGTGGCCACCATGGTTCATCGATTTATATATCTTTTCATTAGCATAGACATCTAATTTCTTTACTACATCACCGTGGATATTATTTTCGCCTGTGATGCCCAAAATATCTGCAAGGCCTGCCTTATTTACCTCACGGGAAATAGTCTTTGCGGCAATAGTTAAATCCCATAGGAGACAGGTAAAGTCCCCTGTAGCATTTGGATGTAATCTCTCTTGCTCAACAATGTGCCTTTGGATGGTAACAACCTTACTCTTCTGCATATAGCTTTAGTTTCCTCCATCAATACCACAAGGAAAGATACATAGAAGTACCCATTTTACAATCTTAATACTTAAAGTCAAACATTATCCAAGTACAAAAAATGTTATCAAAATCAGAATAAATAAAATTAACAGACTAAGGCAAATGGTAGTATTGGTTTTGTTTAATTACATACTAAATCTTAAGATCCGATAAAATAAAATTAACAATCGAAGAGGCTTTGTCATCGATGTGGAAAAAAGGTATACCAAGTTTAGGATTTTTGTCTCCAATAACGGCAATTAAGTTCTTATCTCCCTGGCATACTAACTCAGTGCTAACCTCAGTACGAAACACTTCTATCTTTGGTATTGATTCGGCCTTATAACCCTCAACAAGAACAATATCCATATCTTGTAAATAGGTGCTCACAATATCTGATAGGAGAAATTCCCCGGGTGTCCAGCGAATAATACCCATCATCGATTGAGAAGATACCACAACCGCATCAGCTCCCGCCTGTGAATACAACCAACTATCCTTACCTTTTGTATCTAATTCAATGTGATGATGACTATGTTTAATTGTAGCGAGTTTATAACCCCTCAATTTCAGTTCTTTAACGAGTCTTACCATAAGGGTAGTTTTCCCACTGTTAGACCTGCCTACAATAGACATTACTAGAGTTTTTGGTTTCATAATCCATAAATTATAAAAAATACATTTCAAAAACAAACTAAATTCTGCTAATTCTTCATTAATAGTTGCATTACGTGGATCAGATTTCACCTTGACAACCTGTTTTTGTTTAAGTACACTTTATTACACTTTTAACTATATTTCAGTTTTTACCATTAATTTCTTTATGTTCGCTGTGTTATGGATAATGCGGAAAAAACAGTAGATAGGCGACAGCTTTTTAAAGACTTATTTGCCTTCATGGGTAATACAGTCGCAGACTATGCTCAGAAAAAAGTCAATCGCATAATGCCAAAAGGAGAGTATTTGCGGCCTCCTGGTGCGGTCGAAGAAGCAGAATTTCTCTCCTTATGTACCCGATGTGATGAGTGTATTAAAGTATGTCCTGCAAAGGCTATCAAGAGATCTACTGGGCTGGCAGATGTAGCCATAGGCACGCCTGTTATTATACCGAAGGAAAGTCCGTGTGTTTTATGCAATGGGTTACTCTGTAGTGCGGCTTGTAAGGAAGGCGCCCTAAAACCTATCGAACGGGTGGACAATGTCAGGATAGGTATCGCAAAGATTAACCGGTCACAATGCTTGGCATGGGGAGATCAGGATTGTCAGCTATGCTTTATAAAATGCCCTCTCCGTGGAGATGCAATATATCAGGAAGATGGCAAGCCGGTGATTAACCCTGATAAATGTGTCGGTTGCGGGGTTTGTGAGCATGCCTGCCATACAATAAATACTATTTGTGCTATTAAGATTACCACAAAAAGATGACTTTCCGCCTTTACTACGGACATAGTTGAATATGCATTAAAGGGAGAATTCAATGCAAGATTGTAAAATTCCTTTTACCTGTGAGCTTTGCGAGAAACAATTATCTTGCCAATTAGATCAAATAGAACACAACAAATGGGTAATTGTTCAACGGATGAAAGAGATTACCTATAAAATTGTTGTGATGAGCAATAAAGGCGGGGTAGGTAAAAGTACGGTAACAACAAACCTTGGTGTTGCCCTGGCTCAGAAGGGTTATAAGGTTGGAATAGCTGATGCAGATATCCACGGTCCTAATATCCCGATAATGTTAGGCGTAGAAGGGAAAAGGCTTAAGGGGAGTAGCGGTGGCGTGCTGCCTTTGGAAGTATTGCCAAATTTAAAAGTCGCTTCCCTCTCCTTTTTGATTGAAGACCCATCAATGCCAGTTATTTGGAGAGATTCTGCAAAATGGGATTTTCTTTGTGAATTAATGGGAAGCGTATGTTGGGGAAATCTAGATTATCTCTTGGTAGATTTACCACCGGGAACCGGAAACGAGGCCATTTCTATTATAGAACTTATTGGAAAAGTAGACGGTTCCGTAATAGTTACAACTCCACAAGATGTGGTTTTATTAGATGTAAAGAAAGCGGTACTCTTTTCCCGAGACAGTAATGTCCCTATTATCGGAGTTGTTGAGAACATGAGTAGCCTTGTATGCCCTCATTGTAGCCAGCATATCAACGTATTTAAAACAGGCGGAGGGGAAAAAATTTGTACGGAACTAGGCGTAGCATTTCTTGGTAAGATACCTTTAGATCCGGGAATTACAGAAAAATGCGATAATGGCGAAGCCTTTGTGGCAGCCTATCCCAATTCTGATGCAGCAAAATCATTTGAGAAAATCGTTAAAAAGTGTGAAGAATTTGTTAAAACCCGTAAGGATGAAGCAGATAAAGTTACTGAATTTCGGGAGATCCCTCTTTTAGGTAAGATACCAGTAGATCCGGATTTTATTGAGGGATCCAATAAGTCATTAATTTAGCGACTCTACCGATATCGAATAAATTATAATTTAAAGGAACAAGCATGCTTTAGTGTTTTTAAGTAGAAATACATAAGAGTATTCAATCTTGAATCATCTCTTCTGCCGCATTTCGAAGCATCCCCTTCCCAAAACCATTTTTATAAATGGATAATTCAACGGTAATGGTAAAGGTAGCGATATGTTTCGCTCAATAAAAAATAAATTAATCTTTCTCTTCTTAATCGCTGTCCTTACACCGTTATTGGTAATGCGACTTATCGCGTATCCTACAGCACGAAAATCCTTTCAAGAAACAACCATTAGTAATCTACAATTAGTCGGCTCTAAAAGAGTATCACAGATACATGATTGGTTAAAAACACTGCGAAATACCACTGAACATCTTACATATAATTTACCCCTACTATCTGCAACCGATTTAACAAAAGTAACGGCTGATACTATTTTACAATTCATTGCTCACATTTCTCCCGAAGTAAATTTTCACGAATTTATCTTGAGCGATACATCTGGCGTCATCACAGCATCAACAAATGAGAAGCTTATAAAATTAGACATATCTCACAGCAAAGGCTTTCAACATGCCATAAAGGGTATATCGTATATTTCAGATACTCATTCTTCGCTTTTTCATGGTCAGGGTAAACTGACAAATCAGCCATCAGGGTTACTTCCAGTCTGTATCTCTCTGCCTATAAGAGGAAATGGTAAAAATGTATCAGGGGTAATGATGATCCAAACTGATTTATCCTTCCTTAAGAAGGAATGGAAAGAAATACCTTACGGATATAATTATGATGTATATATCATTAATCAACATGGCGTGATGATCTCTGAATTAAATTATGAGAAGCAATCGAAGGATATAAAGGATGCGAAGAAAAATACCATGTTGGAACTTGCAGTTGTTGAGCCGCAAACTAAAAAATTTACAAAGAGTATAATCTCCTGTCTGAAAGGAAATGATGGGTTTGATGTAGACGGCTATATAAGCTACACAGGAGAAAAAGTGCTGGGGGTATGGTTTTGGATCCCTGAACTTAAATGGGGTATTATTACAGAAATTAGTGTTGATAAAATATCCTTGGCAATGAATAGCTTAAAAAATCCCTTTTTAAAGATACTTTCTTATTTAACCATTGCCGGAGTAATTTTGGCAGTTGCTGGAATTGTATTTGCCTTTTTCATTGGAGAAAAGATAGCCAATCCCATTATGGAATTAATAATTGCAACCCGTAAAATGTCGGCAGGAGATTTATCGCAACGAGTAGTGGTAAAAACACAAGATGAAGTACGGGAATTAGGGGATGCATTCAATGTGATGGCAGAATCGGTACAGGAAAAGACATCAAAGTTGCAAGAGACAACGAACTTTTTAAATAGTATTCTGGTTGGCTCTACCGAGCATTCAATTATTGCAAGTGACCTTGATGGAAACATTCTGGCGTTCAATGAGGGTGCAAAAAGAATGTATGGGTATGAGCCGGAGGAATTAATTCGTAAGTCGGGCATTCAAATATTGTATACAAAAGAAGACGTTGCATCAGGTAAGGTTAGAAAGATACTGGAAACAACATTATTGACAGGCAGATACAAAAACGAAGTGCAATTAATTCGGAAGAACGGGGAAATATTTACCGGATACACAACCTTTACAACTCGACAATCCACGGATGGAAAACCAATTGGTTTTGTAATGATTGCAAGGGATATAACAGAGCAAAAATTATTAGAACAAATACTCCATAATTATACAATGCAACTCGAGAAGATTGTTGAAGAAAGAACACAAAAACTAAGGATATCAGAAGAAAAGTATAGGCGCCTTTTTGAAACGAGTAAGGATGTTGTATTTTTCTGCGATACTGAATGTCAATTTATAGATATTAATCAAGCCGGCGTGGATCTATTTGAGTATGAATCGAAAAATGAGATTTTAAAATTGAACTTAATCCTGCACCTGTTCTTCAGCCCAATTGAAGGAAAAGCAATGAAGGAAATAGTATGTAAGAACGGTTTTGTTAAGGATTATGAGGTAGAACTAAAAAAGAAAGATGGGACCAAAGTGCCCTGTATGATGACAAGTAATCTAAGACGGGATGAGCGAAATAATATCATTGGTTACGAGGGAATTATTATTGATCTGACAGAAAGAAAGAGGATTGAACAAGAGAAGGATATTATGAACAACATAAACAAGATCCTTGCCTCGAAACTCGATATTCGGGAAGTATACAAATCTTTCAGTGAAGAGCTTAATAAAGTTATTAATTTCGATCGAATGAGCATTACCCTTCTTGATGAGAAGAGAGATGAGCTTTTAATTTTTGCCGTATCGAAAGAGTATAGCGCCTCCAAATTAGAAGAAGGTTTGCATTATTCTAAATATGGAACACTGGCGGGAAAAGTGGTAGACAACGGCGAGGTTTATATGGTTAGAGATACATCTCAAGGCCCTTTTTCCACAGACCCAATTCTCTTTAAAGAGGGAATTAAATCGCGTTTATCCTTTCCCCTAATATGCAAGGGAGAAATCATTGGAAGCCTCAACTTCGGGAGCAAAAATATTCATAATTACTCTGAAAACCACGTTGACATTATTAACAAGATTGCCCCTCAGCTAGCTATTGCAATTGACAATACACGTCTTTTTGATAAAATTAAAGAATCCGAAGAAAAATACAGAAATCTTGTAGAAGATATTGAGGATGTAATATTCAGACTCGATAAAACAGGGCGATATTTATTCCTCAATAGCGCATTAAAGAATGTAACGGGATATGACCCTCAAGAGTTTTACGATAATCCTTCCATCGCCAAGGAGATTATCCATAAATATGATATAGAATCAGTTAAAGAAACAATACAAAATGTTCTTAACGGTGATTTAAAAGTTTCAAAAGATTTAGAATACCGGATTTACTGCAAAAACAAAGAAGAACTCTGGGTTTCTCAGAATACATATCCAATCAAAAATAAAAAAGGGAGCATTATTGGTATTGAGGGAATTATCAGAGATATCACGGACAAGAAAAAAATAGAAGAGCAAATAAGGCGTTCTGAGAGATTAGCCTCTATCGGAGAATTAGCAGCTTCGATCGCCCATGAGATACGTAATCCTCTTGGTGCAATATCAAATTCAGTATGTATGTTAAAGAGGGATTTAGCCTTAAAAGACGACGATCAGAAATTATTTGAAATGGTAGTCGAAGAAACAGATCGTCTCAATAGTATCATAACAAATTTTCTTACCTTCGCACATCCAGCTGAATACCTTTTCGTAAAGAGCGATATTATTGAAATTATCGACGAAACGCTTTTCCTGCTCCAGCAAGATGCAAAATTTAATAATGAAATTAAGATTACGAAGGCGTATGAAAGTAACATTCCAAAGATTTATATGGATCAAAATTGGATTAGAAAGGTCTTTTGGAACTTATTAGCAAACTCAATTGATGCTATGCCGAAAGGTGGACAAATTTTTATCCGTGTGAGAAGGCCAAAGATACCCAATGATGACGAAATAGAAATTGTAGTTGCTGATAATGGCAAGGGGATCGCGCCTGAAAATATAAAAAAGATATTCGAGCCTTTTTTTACCACAAAAAAATCAAAAGGAACAGGATTGGGGCTTTCTATTGTACATCGTATTGTAGATAATCATAGTGGTGTAATAGATGTAAAGAGTAAGCGAAATAAAGGAACTGTATTCACCATTCGCTTACCTATAAAAAACAAACAGGTCAAAACCGTCTCAGCATAAACTTTTTAAAAATTATGTTTAATATTCTGGTTGTTGAAGATCAAAAAAATATGCGGGAATCTCTCGTAATCGCTTTTAAAAGAGCTGGTTATTACGTGGATAGTGTCGATAATGGAGAGAAGGCTGTTGAGCTACAGAAAGACCACCTTTACGATTTAATTATCGTTGATCTGAAGATGGAAGCAATGGATGGACTGGAAGTGCTATCGCATATTAAGCACATTAATCCATCGACAGAAATTATCGTTATGACTGCATTTGGTACGATTGATAGCGCAATTCAAGCAATGAGAAAAGGCGCCTATGATTATGTTACCAAACCCTTTCAACTCTCGGATATACTTTCTGTAATAGAACGGGCATTGGAAAAAAAGCGTTTATTAGAGAAAGTCAATAATCTTCAAAAAGAAACCAAAGAAAAATATAAGTTTGAGGGTATTATTGGAAATTCTCCCATGATGATGCGGATTCTTAATATACTTATGGAACTGACAAACAGTGAAAGTACCGTTTTAATTACGGGAGAAAGCGGAACAGGAAAAGAATTGGTTGCGCGCGCAATTCACAATAATAGCCGTAGAAGTGAAAAGCCATTCGTTGTAGTAAATTGTGGAGCATTGCCAGAAAATTTACAGGAAAGCGAATTATTCGGACATGTCATGGGCTCTTTCACAGGCGCGGTGAAAGATAAAAAAGGGATTTTTTTAGAAGCTCAGGGAGGAACCTTATTTTTAGATGAAATTGGCGAGACATCACTCTCAAGTCAAGTCAAACTTCTTCGCTTTTTACAGAATGGAGAAATACGAAAAGTCGGAGATAATAAACCTCTCTATCTTGATGTTCGGATTATTGTTGCAACGAATAAAGATCTTGAAGAAGCTACCAAAAATGGATCTTTTAGAAAAGATTTATTTTATCGGCTTAATGTAATCAGAATCCATTTACCACCTCTCAGAGAGAGAAAAGAGGATATTCCTGTTTTAATTAACTATTTTATCAACATATACTCGAATAAACTGAAAAGAAAACCTCCGGAAATATCCGGAGATGCAATGGCGCTCCTCTTAACCTACCCCTGGCCTGGAAATATCAGAGAGTTAGAAAATGTTATTGAAAGGTCTGTTACTCTGGCAAAAAGAGACCACATTACGGTAACTGACCTGGCGCTGCAAAATACACCTTCGGCAGATACCCCTGTTGATAGTATGACAGAAAGAGGAGGTATCCGAGCCGCTTTGGCACAACAAGAGAGAAAGACTATTATAGAATCGCTACGGAAACACGCCGGAAACCGTAAACAGGCTGCAAGCAATCTCGGGATATCCACAACAACTCTGTGGCGGAAGATGAAAGAATATCAAATCATACCCAAAACGAGTTATAATACGGAAAGTACCTGAAAACTCCACATCATGAACATTATAGATAAATACTTTAGAAGGATAAACCGATTAAGAATATCAGTAACTGACCTCTGTAATCTTCGATGCGTCTACTGTAGACCAGAGAATGGATTGGAACTCACAAAGCATAAGGATATTCTAACCTATGAAGAAATTGTGATGATTGTACGGCATGCCATCAAATTGGGAATCAAAAGCTTTCGTTTAACAGGAGGAGAACCCCTTTTTCGAAGAGATATTGAACATCTATTACGCATGTTAGGAGATGTTCAAGGCATAGAAGATCTTGCCATAACAACAAACGGCATTTGTCTCAAAAACTATACAAAGGTAATGAAAGAAATCGGACTATTCAGATTAAACATTAGCCTTGATAGTTTAGAAGAATCAAAATTCGAAAAGATCACACGAGGCGGAAATTTAAAGGATGTTCTTGATGGTATTGACGATGTTATTCATTTGGGATTCAAAAATACGAAGATTAATGTAGTTGCTATGAAGGGAATCAATGATGATGAATTTGAGGAATTTGCAAGGCTCACGCTGGAGCGGGATTTGGAAGTACGTTTTATTGAGTATATGGCAATGAATAAAGAAAACCTCGCTTCTGAGGATAAGTTCATCCCCATGTCCGATATTATCGATATTATCGGAAAGAGTAATGAGTTAATATCACTCCCCTCTCCCAATTTAGGAAGCGGCGCTGCAAAAATATACAGGATTAGAGGGGCCGTAGGAAAACTGGGATTTGTATCTGCGGTAAGCCAGCCTTTTTGCAATTCCTGTAATCGCCTTCGTTTAACCTCTGATGGGAAGCTTCGTTCCTGTTTGTTATCCGGTGGAGAAGTAGACTTAAAAAATATTCTGAGAAATAACCCCACGGAAGAAATACTCACCAATGCATTTATCCGTGCCGCAAATTTGAAGCCTCCCGTACATTCCGGTAAAGGGCATGTAGTCATGCATCAAGTGGGAGGATGAGCAAAATGCAACAATTAAGCCATTTTGATGAACAGGGTGCATCGCGTATGGTAGATGTTAGCAATAAGGAAATTACGGAGAGAATTGCTGTTGCTCATGCAAAAATTATCATGAGATCAGAAACATTTCAACTTATTATGGATAAAAAGATCCAAAAAGGAGATGTCTTTGAGGTAGCCCGTATAGCCGGTATTATGGCGGCAAAACAAACCTCTAATCTCATCCCCATGTGCCATCCACTCAATTTGGCAAGCGTTAAGATTGATTACACAAACAATGATTCAGATACCATTAACATATTTGCCGAGGTGAAAGTTACGGGGAAAACAGGTGTAGAAATGGAGGCTATTACCGCAGCAAGCATCTGTGCAATTACCATATACGACATGTGCAAATCTGTCGACAAAGGAATGGTGATTAGCGATATTCATCTGGTAAAGAAGTCTGGTGGCAAGAGTGGAACTTTTGTCTTTGCACAGTCAGTGTAAATGGACAACATCAAACCAGGAAGTATCATCAGAAGTTCAAAGTGGTCTGAACCTGTCGAGTTACGAGTAGGGTGGATTAAGGCGTTGATTTTTACGCCAAATCCACTAATACTATTTCCAGTGCTGTCTGTTTTGTCGGAATAATAGGGGAGTATTGTAGAGAAGTCTTTTTTATACGTTTAGGAATGCGTTTTATACTTTTTCGTTGTTTCATATATTTTTCTACCATTGAGAGTAACTCTTCCATCCGAATTATGAGAATAAAATCAATGAAACATTTAGGCGCCCTTAAACCCCTTTTAACACCCTCTGCGCCAATTCATTCGGCAATTTTGCTTCCAGGATTTTTTTTGATGCCACTTCCGTATTGTAGGATACCCGCTTAAAGCAGAGATGTTTTGAAGAGGAATCAAATACTACATAACAGCCACAAGCGTTTCCATCCCGCGGTTGCCCTACGGAACCTACGTTGATATAATATTTCCATCCTTTGCTCAAATCGATATGAAAAGATTCTACTTTATTTGTTGATTCCTTTTCAATAAGCATGAGTCTCATATCATAATTGTCTGCTGGAATCAGGACTGAGGCGTTTACTGTTCTTATCTCTTTTGTATAAATATAGGCTGCTGGACGATGAGTGTGCCCACCAAAGGTTACCTTTGACCATAAATTCGTATATTTCAGTACACCTGCATTCTTCGCATATTCGTATCCTTTCGGATAGGCGGGTGTGCTATGTACGATTTCGAATTCTTCCTTACCCAATTTCATCCTTAGTGAAAGGCGTCTTAAAAATTTAAGATTCTTTTTCGTTAAGAGATCTTTAGTCCAGTCTATAGCAATCTTTGCTACCGGATTCATTTCTGTGGTAAGAGACGGCTCACCAACTGCCTCTCTGTCGTGATTTCCACCAATAGCAATCCCTTTTTTCTCTAATAACTGAAAGGCATTCAGTAAATTGTCTCTTTCTAATGGACTCAAATATGGTTGAGATGATATTTTATATATATTTTCTAAAGAGACTTCCCTCCTACCGTAAACTAAATACCGTATAATATCGCAGCACTCATTTGGCGATGCACCATAGCCAACAATATCACCAACAATTAATAACCTATCGATATCATGTTCCTTATCGGCGATTTCTTTAATTACTGCTAGTAAAGCATCCACATTGCTATGGATATCCGATATAATAACGTTTTTCATCCAAAAACATTTTTCCTAGAGAAAAGGTCTAAATGATACTACTTAACAATTTTTTTAATTCTTCGGCTGATGAAATCCTGGAAGAAACATGTACCTCTAATAATCCCTGAATAACCTCTTCTAATTTTTGGGACACCTGATCGTTTATCTGATGGGGTAAGGTCTTTTCTGCTTGCCATAATTTCTTTGTTAGTATTTGATACAATATAAGTCCTATAGAGTACAAGTCTGTCCTGCCGTCGAGCCGAATAGCTGAGGAAATATCTTCATAATGAAATTTTCTTGGTCTGTCTTTTAAATAAGCAAGCATTTGCAATTGTTCCGGTGATGCATATTCTTTACTGATCCCTTTAATGATCCCTCCCTTTTTGATAGCTAATTCAAAATCAACAAGGTGCACTAACTTTGTTTTATGGTTAAGGATCAAGTGTCCGGGTTTTAAATCACAATGAATATAGTTCTTACTATGAAGATATTGCAGAGGATCGCAGACGGTAATAAATAATTTAATAATTTCCTCAATAGTTCTGATGTC
The DNA here is from genome assembly GCF_030263775.1 of Candidatus Jettenia sp. AMX1. Taxonomy (NCBI): domain Bacteria; kingdom Pseudomonadati; phylum Planctomycetota; class Candidatus Brocadiia; order Candidatus Brocadiales; family Candidatus Brocadiaceae; genus Candidatus Jettenia; species Candidatus Jettenia sp. AMX1. The sequence goes on along the minus strand of NZ_SZPP01000022.1, from coordinate 40,357 downwards.
TTCAACATCCTTTTCGTTAAAGTAATCAAGAAGGTCATATCCATGAATGTGCTGCAATACAATAAAATTTTGCTTAATTAAAAATTTCCCATCTTTGAATAACTCAGCGTGTCCAAAATCGTAAGCTACCGGTATTTGAATATGATTCAGTTCCTTCAATATATAATACTCTTCTGAAAATTCAAAGTCTGGAGAGTATTTTATTCCTTTTTCCGGCATATCAATCAAAACGGCATAATTAGACTTATGCAAACTCGCCTGACATTTAAAATCACTAAAATGATATTTATTAATTCTATACATGATACATTATTAAAATTAAATAAATATTGTATCTTTATTAAAGACGGGAAATTTTCGAGATTATAACGGAATATAGTGATAAAACAAGAATTTTAAAATTTCTAGAAAAAATAAGAAAGAAGAATCATCATACAGAATTCTAGACTAATTATGGCTGAAATAAACCAATACAATATTTTCAATTTATAATCCAAATAGTGTATAACTCTAATTTAGCTAATATATTAAGTAAAAATACAAACTCATATAAGAAAAACTATCAATGGCGCCGATATTAAAAATCTATAACAGAAATCATAAAATTATAATCGTAGAAATAAGTCATATCTCTCAATATAAAAGGACTTATAAATTCTATCCACAATATTGAACATTATACGATATTTTTTTGACTTAAGAGAGGAATAATAATTGCGTCTTATTGATAAGTTTAGTTGTGGTCTTATCACAGAATTTACTTGTTTATTTCATGATATTTTAATAAAAATTTTTCACAAGGAGGTGTAAAGGATAAAAAATAAAAACATCATTACGTATTTTTTTGCTATTGTATTTAATTTGTATAAGAGGTAGTATTTTGCTAGGAGAGGACAGGTTTATGAAATGCATTTCTAACAAAATAATTGGCATGTGGTTATTGTTAATAACATTAGGGATATTTACTTTAAATTCCGGAGTTGCTCAAGCTGGAGACCCAAATGGAGCTGAAACATATTCAGACAGCATTGGAGGTTTGAAATATGCTGTTAACTTTACATGGACGTTACTAGGAGCTTTTTTAGTATTTAGCATGCAGGCGGGATTCACCTTTTTAGGTGGATTTTTAAGACAGAAGAACATGCTTGGTTATATGGCTCACTGCTTCATTGATTCTACTCTTGGGGCAGTTATTTTTTATCTTTTCGGATTTGCCTTAATGTTTGGCGGCTCGAAGCTGGTACCCGGGCTTGATTATGGCAATTCTTTTATTGGATGGGATGGATTTTTCCTGAGTGGAAGGTCGTACGATGTTCAAACAATTATGTTCTGGCTCTTCCAGATGGTATTTGCAACAAAAACTGTTTCAATTATTGCAGGTGCTGTAGCGGAGAGAATGAAATTTGTGCCTTATCTTATCTATAGTTGTCTTATGTGCGGCTTAATTTATCCTATTTACGGGCATTGGGTTTGGGGTGGAGGCTGGTTAGGCTCGCTTCCGATTGGAGCCGGAGTAAAAGATTTTGCGGGTTGTGCTACGGTACATACCGTGGGAGGTATTATGGCGCTGATCGGAGCATGGGCATTGGGTCCAAGGAAAGGAAAATATAATCCTGATGGTTCGCCGAATGCCATTCCAGGTCATAATCTTGTATACGTTGTTATAGGTACCCTTATTCTTGCCTTTGGTTGGTTTGGTTTTAATGCGGGCAGCACCTTGGCAGCGACAGATTTGCGTATGTCTGTGATTGCAAGCAATACCTTTATAGCTGCTGCAACAGGCGCCTCTATTATGATATTTTTCACTTGGGCCAAGATGGGTGTTGTGGACTTACCATTTGTTTGTAATGGCGCCTTAGCAGGATTAGTGGCTATTACAGCACCTTGCGCCTATGTGGCGCCATGGGCAGCCGCAGTAATCGGACTTCTCGCTGGCTTAGCGATGAGATGTGCCTTTTGGTTTGTAGAAGCTAAGATGAAAATCGATGATCCACTTGGCGCAGTAGCTGTACATGCAGCCAACGGTATCTGGGGTATGATAGCTGTGGGTATTTTTGCAGATGGCACCTATGGTGGTGTGAGTGGTTTGATTACCGGTTCGGGTTCACAATTGTTGGCACAATTCATTGGAACATTAGTCGCTATAGGATGGTCATTGGCATGGGGTTGCGCCGTATTCTTCTCATTAAAATATACGATAGGTATACGGGTATCCGATCTTGTAGAATCTGATGGAGTAGATACCCACATCCATGGTTCTCCTTGTTATCCTGTTGAGCCAGAATTCATTGCTCCTATGGTAGGAGAGGAAGAAGTTGATATACAACAGGAAAAGAGACAAGCATCTTTACTTGAGGAAGCATTAAGCAGAGACGCTGACAGGGAAAAGATATACTCAGATAAACTCGGCCGATGGGTATATGCCAGACTTAAAACGGATACGAAAAGGCGATAATTCTCACCGTGATTTAATGTAATTAGACCCTATTCAATGGATGGAGGCTTTTCATGAAAAAGATAGAAGCAATAATTAGGCCAGAAAAATTTAATATTGTTAGGGATGCCCTAACTGAATTGGGCTATCCAGGAATGACGGTTACAGAAGTGAAGGGGCATGGCAGTCAAAAAGGTATCAGCGAGGTATGGCGTGGAAGGAGGTATCGGGTTGATCTCTTATCAAAAATCAAACTCGAAATTACTGTCAAGGATTCTGATGTGGATAAGATTGTAAATACCATTATTAATGAATCCCAAACAGGAAGTATCGGCGATGGGAAGATATTCATTTTCAATGTAGAAAATGTTTATCGCATTCGTACAAAAGAAACCGGTGAGTCTGCAATATAAACTACATGATATAAATTAAATTTTTCTGCTGATGTTGTCTCTATTCACGTGAGGCAACATCAGCTATTTTTCATGAAGGACTAAAATTGAGAAAATACTTTTTTGTATTCACATTATTCATCGGATTACTAATTTTCCTAATTAAGGGTACCTTCGCCGGAGACCCGGGAGGCACCCGAACCTATTCTGATAGCATATTAGGATTAAAATTTTCTGTAAATTTTGCATGGACATTGCTCTGCGCTTTTTTAGTTTTTAATATGCAGGCAGGCTTCACTTTTCTCGGTGCTGGTTTTCTTCAAAAGAAAAATACACTCAATTATCTGGCAATGAGCTTTGCAGATTTTTGTATTGGATCAATTGTATTTTGGTTATTTGGTTTTGCATTGATGTTTGGTGGCTCAAAGCTGGCACCTGGACTCTCCTGGGGAAATCAATTTATTGGTTATAGTGGATTTTTACTTATCGGAGATTCCTATGACGTATCTGCATCTGTACTTTGGATATTCCAGATGATGTTTGCCGCCTCTGCTTGCACAATTGTAACAGGCGCTGTTGCAGAGAGAATTAAGTTTCATATACACATTATTTATAGCGCATTCTTATGCGGCGTGATCTATCCTTTGTTTGGACATTGGATGTGGGGTAAAGGATGGTTAGAATTGCTGCCCTTTGGAGCAGGCGCAAGAGATTTCGCCGGTTCAGGTATCGTACACGGAATGGGTGGTTTGATTGCTTTTGTCGCAGCATGGATGATAGGTCCCAGATTTGGAAAATATAATCCGGATGGTAGTCCGAATGTAATACAAGGCCATAATATGGTATATATTGTGATTGGAACCCTTATTTTAATTTTTGGGTGGTTTGGTTTCAATGCAGGCAGCGCACTTGCTATCACAGAATTAAGGATAGCTGTTGTTAGTGTAAACACCTTCTTATCTGCTGTTGCTGGCGCTATTACCCTTCTCTATTTTTCCTATTTCAAAACAACAAAATCCGACGTTATAATGACTTGTAACGGGGCATTAGCAGGTTGTGTAGCAATTACAGCATCAGGAGCTTATGTACCTCATTGGGCAGCAATTATAATTGGGGTTATTGCAAGTTTAATCACAAGAACCTCGCTCTATTTTATCGAAAGTAAACTAAAGATCGATGATCCTGTTGGCGCCATATCTGTACACGGAGCAAATGGAATTTGGGGTTTACTTTCTGTTGGAATTTTCTCTGATGGAACGTATGGTGGTGTAAGAGGTTTAATCACCGGTTCAGGTTGGCAATTGTTAGCTCAATTTATTGCTTGTGTAACATTAATAACTTGGTGTCTTGTGGTTGGTTTTTTGTTTTTCTTTGCACTTAAACGTTCTTTTGGGTTAAGGGTGCCAGTAAATATAGAACGTTCTGGTATTGATATTTATGAACATGGGGCAAGTTGTTATCCTGGATTATAATTTAAAAATCTAAATAAGACACATCTTCACAACAGATACTTTTAAAAATGCTATGAGGATTAACCGTTTTGTAACCTAACTTCTATAATAGGTTATGTTAAAGTATATGGTTAAATTTTTAGAGCTTTTCATAAGTAAATCCTGTTACTCTTCTCTTCTTCCTTTCCATTGTTTTAATCCCTTGTATCTCATCTTTATTATAATTATTTTGGTTTTAATCAACCATTTAGAGATTTAGCAAATATTATGCAACACAACAACTATTAACTGCAAATAAGTATTATGTTGTTTGATTATAATTGTATATAACATTATTTTTTAAAATATAATCTTTAGGTATAAAATTTGTTAGTTATATCCATAAAACTTAATTTTTTAAAATAATTATTACATTATTCAACATACTATAAATTTTAGCCTAATCAACTCAGGTATTAGTTAATGGTTTTTGCCTCATATAATTACAGAACTGGAGGCTTATATATGCTTAACCATAAATTTCTCTTCTGCTTTTTGATACTACCTCTTATTCATGTACTCGTAGCTTTTTCTGCATTCTCGCAGAATTATGTAATCAATGGAGTTCTGGAAAAAAGTGATCTTGAAATGGAAATTAAAGATAGTATTGTTCGCAAAGAATCTTTAACCATTAAAGATCATCGGGTTTATATTCAGGTAGTACTCGACGAGGGTGCAAGGAATATTGCAAATCATAAAAGATATAAAGAGATGTTTTATCTGCTTCCGAAGGAAGTAGTTTATGACGACGGAAGTAAATATATTTTTTATTATAAAGATAATACAGAAATCGAGATAGGAAAAGTAAAAAGTTTTTTAGGTTTTATGCCCTATATCACTTTAGCTGAAGGTGTAATGATAGTAAGCTCCCCTACCGATGCTAAGTTATCGATTTCACGAGCTAATAACTATCAGGATATTCCAAAATCAATAATACACTCTGAACAGTGTATGGAAGCAACTTTACGTAAGAAGTGTGGCCAATGCCATATATTGGAATATATATTTTCACACAAAAAGTGGATTGAGGAAGATATCCTACATGCATTTAATAGGCTGCAAATGGAAAAAGAAGAAAGGCTTACTGAAGATGAACAGAAGATAATTGATTTGTTCAAAAAATACCAAAAAGGCGAAGTCGATAAAGAAAAGCTTGCTGAATTTACAACACTAAAACAAATCGGAAAAACTGACATAGTTAATTTTACAAAAGACATTTATATGAATAATTGCGTGCCTTGCCATAATCCATCAAAGATAACAGACGTTTCTCTGCTCTACTCAAAACGGAGATGTAAAAGTATCGTTGAACGAATAAAGGAAAAAGAACCATCTCTCTTTTTACAAAAAGATATGGATAGTTTAGCCAGCTATTTATGGGAAATAAAGCTCAGGCCATATAAGAATTAAATTCATATTTTCATGAAAGGAGGTGATGAAACGGTATGCCTTACATGATGGTCTTTTAATGAGAATTGTTTCGTTCCATGGTATTGATGGTATCATAGCTCTTTAGTAGCGGTAAAGTAGCAGCAGTAGTAAGAGGGTATTAACTTAATAACTTTAAAAGGAGACGACAATGAGAAAAGAAGCTATTCTAGGCATTTCGTCGATTTTTGCATTATCGATGATAGCACTTTTTGCATCAGACGCGATAGCACAAGATGCACCGAAAATTGACACAGGGGATAATGCATGGCTGCTTGCATCCGCAGCGCTCGTTTTAATCATGACACCAGGTCTAGCATTATTTTATGGAGGTATGGTAAGGGCCAAGAATATGGCGAACACCCTTTGGTTAAGTTTTATTGTTATTTGTATTATAAGTATACAATGGATACTCTGGGGCTATAGCTTGTCTTTTGCGCCAGCAAACTGGTTTATCGGTGGCCTTCAATGGTGTGGACTTGGGGCAGGTATCGTTGGACAAGCACCGAGCGATGTTTACGCTACAACAGTGCCACACCTCTCATTCATGATGTTTCAATGTATGTTTGCTATTATTACCCCTGCACTTATGACAGGTGCTTTCGTAGAACGATTTAAATTTAATGCATGGTTATTATTCATACCCTTATGGGCAACTGCAGTATATGCGCCAATAGCACATTGGGTATGGGCCATAGACGGCTGGCTGCTAAAAATAGGTTCATTAGACTTTGCTGGCGGAACAGTTGTCCATATCTGTTCAGGTGCCTCAGCGCTGTCCCTGATTTTATTTGTCGGAAAACGGAAAGGATATCCAAAAGAGGTAAAGCCTCCCCATAATCTTCCCTTTATGATGTTAGGTACCGGTTTACTATGGTTTGGCTGGTTTGGTTTCAACGCTGGGAGCGCAGTTGCTGCCAATGGTTTAGCTGCAAGTGCTTTCGTTGTCACCAATACAGCTGCAGGTGCTGCAGGATTTACCTGGTCTGTTATGGAATGGATCTACCATAAGAAACCCACCTTACTTGGTGTTTGTTCAGGTGCAGTTGCTGGTTTGGTTGCTATTACACCAGCCTCAGGCTTTGTAGGTCCTATGGCATCAATTGCAATAGGAGTTGGTGCCGGGGTAATATGTTTCTATTGTGTAACAAAGATGAAAAAAGCTTTAGGTTATGATGACGCCCTTGATGTTATTGGCATCCATGCAATGGGCGGAACATGGGGCGCCTTTGCAACAGGCATCTTTTGTAGTACTTCTGTAAATCCTGCTGGCTTTGACGGGGCAATCTATGGTAATATTGCTCAACTGGGAAAACAATGGGCAGGTATTCTGGCTGCATGGGGATGGGCTTTTGGAATTACTTCACTTTTAGCTTGGTTTGTAAATGCGGTAATTGGTTTAAGGCCGACGGAGGCAGAAGAAACCACTGGCATGGATATTACCCAACACAAAGAAATCGCTTACCATTTTTATGAAACAGAACAGGCTTAATTATTTATTGTAAAGTAACCGTAGAATATAAAATGCCTAATCCAGTAATTCAATGAAATGAGCAGGATATTTTAATTATGAAGGAGGTTCATAAATGAAAAAAATTGAAGCAATCATAAGGCCGGAGCGCCTAACCATTGTAAAAGACGCATTGGAAGAGTTAGGTTATCCTGGCATGACGGTAACCGATGTAAAAGGACATGGCGCCCAGCGGGGAATAACCGAACAATGGCGTGGAAGAACTTTCAGGGTAGACTTGTTATCAAAGGTAAAAATAGAGCTGGTTGTTTCTGACCAAGATGTCGAAAAAATTGTTCAGTGCATCACTAAAGAATCACAAACGGGCAGCATTGGTGATGGAAAGATTTTTATTTCTACCATTGAGGATGTACTTCGTATTCGTACCGGTGAAAGGGGAGAAAAGGCAGTCTAAAAATTTTTAATAATTCATATCTTTCATTCATTATTAAAAGGGCGTTGGTTTTCTCATAACTCCAACGCCCCTATTTTTGATCCATAGCTATCAATAAACATAGAATACATACATGTTAACACATGCTATAGCCATTCAAGAGATGAAACTGAACAGAGTTGGCAAAAGTTGAGTCCTGGGTTGTATGCTGATGTATAGAACGCTTGAAATATCAATTCACCTCAAGGAAATTTCTCTCATGATTGAAAAACGTATACATTCATTACCCTTATGGTTTTTTCAAAACCTGATAAAATATAAGGAGATTCATCATTTTGTGTCCAGTAGAATTGGGGGATTTAGCAATCCACCGTATAATTCTCTCAATCTTGGGTTTCATGTTGGGGATAATCCAAAAGTAATACTAAAAAACCGGGAGAAACTTGCCTTAGTACTTGGAATCCCTCTGAGTAATTTCACTACTGCAAAGCAAACTCACGATTGTAATGTAGAAATTATAACAGAAGGCTTGAGAGGTAGCGGTACACTCAATTATGATACAGCAATAAATGCAACGGATGCAATGGTAACAAATATACCAAATATCTGCCTTATGGTTCTTCAGGCTGATTGTGTCCCTATTCTATTCTTCGATTTGAAGAAAAAGGTGATCGGAATTGCCCATGCGGGATGGCGAGGAACAGTCCGTATGGTAGCTAAAAAAACCGTGAGTATATTAAAGAAAAAATTTCAATGTTCATTGAATGATATTTTCGTAGGAATTGGACCTTCTATCGGTCCGTGTTGTTACGAGGTTAATTTAAAAACCCTTACTCCAGACGGTAAAACCTTTGATATCAAAAGTGAATATATCGATAATTATCGCTCAGGAAATAAAGGTTATTTCAATTTATGGAGGGCAAATAAAATACAGCTAATACAAACAGGTATCCCAGAAAAAAATATAGAAGCTGCTGAAATTTGTACCCATTGTAATCATGATACATTTTTCTCATACCGCTATGAGAAAAGAGAAACAGGAAGATTTGGAGCTGGAATAATGCTTAGTAATTTATAATATCTTACAACTTGAATCTCTAAGATAAATACTCGAAATATTGAACATACTCTTAGTATAGCGGTTAGATCCTATTCAGAACCTTTTATAAACTTTTCGTGATATAAACACTTCCAGCTCATAGCTCTTCCGTAATGGGGATATAGTCCTATTTACTTGCAAAAAATAGAAAATCTAAGGGTCAGTAACATCATCCTTTACGATTTCAAATCCTATTACAAAACTTAAGAAATTTTACAGGAAATAATCTATAAACCTTTATTGTAAGAAAATTTGAGGAAAAATACATTTATTTCTTCATCTTCCCTTTTACTTTGCCTTTTACCTTAAGTTTCGGACTTATTTTTGACTTTGGTTTTGTTGTCCCTTTACTTTTGATTTTCTCTTTTCCCATAAGAATCTGTTCAGCTTCTTCAGCATCGATATCCATAATATATTTTATGCCCGTTACTTCTGCTGCATCACGAGTAAGACAGGCTATATCATTTCTTGTTAGATACTCTAGTGAGAACTTTCTTGCACCACACATCAATTGTCTTAGCCCCTGGGATAAACGCTGGTAATATGAATATACACCAACTGCCCCAGGAGGTACTGTCCTGCCGTTAGAACCAAATAATCTCTTTACTTTAGGCGCTAAAACGAATATCTCATCCATAGTCTTACCATAAATTTCGACACTCCTGTCAATTTCCTTTTTCTCTATTTGTTCACCAAGGAGCTTTCCGACATGTGCAGCAAGGAGTGGTGGGCGCGCCATTCCTACAGCCTTGACATAAGGTGCGCCAAGCGCAAGCACCTTGAAGATATCATCCTCAAACGCAAATCCACCAGCAAGTATAACATCTGGAACATACATACCCTTAGATGCTAGTTTATGTACATAGTTATAGGTAAGAGCAGATATATATAAGGATGGCACCCCCCATTCATTCATCATATGCCAGGGACTCATACCAGTTCCACCACCAGCGCCATCAACTGTCAATACGTCAACTCCTGCAACAGAACAATAGCGAACTGCCCTGGCAAGATCGGCAGGCCTGTAAGCGCCTGTTTTCAAGAAAACATATTTAGCGCCCGCTTTCCTTAATTCTTCAACTCTTCTCACAAATCCTTCTTCTGTAACCATTCCAACCCTGGAATGTCTTTCAAATTCTTTAAATGATTTCCCAAAGACAGAAGCTGCAGCATTATCATAAGGATCGGGTAGCACAATGTAACCACGGTCTCTTAGCATTCTCGCCTTTTCCAGATTATCAATCTTAACCTCTCCCCCAATATCCTTAGCGCCTTGTCCCCATTTCAATTCCACAGCCTGGACACCTAGTTTTGTGATACCGTATTCCAGCACACCTAATCGGCTATCTTCAACATTTTCCTGCATTACAATCGCTCCATAACCTTCCTGCTGCCAATCCTGAAAGGCCTTTACACGATATTCAATATCAGGACAATAGGTAATTCTCCCTTTTTCAATCGTAGAATTGGAATCCATACCACCGACATTTTCACCGATAGTTAATGCTGTACCTGAAATCGCAGAGCCAATAGCTATTCCATCCCAATGTGTTTTAGCAACTTTTGTTGAGCCTAGACCGGGAATCATGATCGGTAACTTTAATTTAATCCCTTTATCTTTTCCTAGCCTCGTTTCTGTATTTACATTCTCAAAAATTGCCTTATCGCTATTTGTCTCTATTCCTTCAGCTCCAACAGTTGTTCCCATGATATTCAAATGGGAAAAGTCGACAGGATAACCCTTGTCTGCGCCTGCAGTAATGCTTCCAAATGGCTGTGGATATAAATTCTCAGTTGCCCGAAAGGAAGATTTTCCGATTTCACATAAACCAGGACACTCATCCACACAGACAGAACACATACCATTAGATTGCGTTCTATCATTAGGTGTTCTGTTTTTTGTACGTGTTGCTATCGAAGCATTTGGTTTTGAAAACGACATTTACGAACCCCTTTCTATAATATAAATTTATCAAGCTCTTATGCTTTGTTAGTGATGATTTCAAATTTTGAATATATACACATTTCCAAATTTACTGTCAATATAATTTTAATAAGAAGTGAAATAATTTACAAATATATAAAATAGCATAATACATACCAAGAGTACTTTTAGAATACACTCTACCTGTACTGAAATATGTATAGCATTAAATATACGCTGGATTTGCAACTGATTAAAGAAATATAATTTATTTGTAAATACAAAAGGGAGAATATATAATAGCTATTAAACATCTTATTTGTAGCATACTTTCCGCCACTTTCTTTCCTTCCGGGAATATAAAACAGGGTTGATAGTGGTTTATTAATATAGATAAAATTCATATATACTTACTCTTCTTTAAAGATTTTTAACTTACTTTATTCTAAAATAATATACAAACCTCTACAGGCTTATTCACTATGAGGGGATTAGATATGAAATTACGCGCAAAGACATTAAGTAACAGGGATTCTATCAGAGAGAAGATAGAAAAGATCAAAAAGGAAGTAGGAAAAGTTATTGTCGGCCAGGAAGAAATGGTTGAAGGTATCATAATTGCGCTTTTATCAGACGGGCACATCCTCTTAGAAGGATACCCGGGGCTTGGAAAGACCATTACCGTTAAAACAGTTGCTCGTGTGCTCGATGCAAAGTTTCAAAGGGTACAATTTACCCCTGACCTCATCCCTGGCGATATAACAGGATTTGAGATACTAGATCCGGAAACAAGGAAAAGCAGGATACAGAAAGGACCTGTATTTACCAATTTATTACTTGCAGATGAAATTAACCGGTCACCCGCAAAGGTTCAAAGCGCTCTTCTTGAGGCAATGCAGGAAAAACAAGTAACCATTGGCCGGGAAACCTACCCTTTAGAAAAACTTTTTCTTGTACTGGCAACCCAAAATCCTATTGAAATATCAGGCACATATCTCTTGCCAGAGGCTGAAATAGACCGATTTATGTTTAAATTAAAAGTGTGTTATCCATCATATGCAAGTGAAAGAGAAATTACTCAAAGGCAGGTTCTGGACACAGAGTCTACCTTAGATGTTATTTTAACGCCAAAAGAAGTGCTCTCCTTAAGACATACCATTGCAGAATGGCTGCCTTTGCAAGAAACATCAGCCATTGTAAAATACATTACGCGACTCGTCAGAGCAACAAGACCAGAAGACAACAGTGAATTAAGAGAACTCGTAATGTACGGGGCTTCTCCCCGGGCAACTATTGCTTTAGCAAAGGCATCCCGTGTATATGCCTTTATTTATGGAGATGATGTTGTATTACCCGAACATGTTCATAAAATGGCTTATCCTGTCCTTCGTCATAGAATCATCCTCTCTCACGAGGCTGAATCCCAGGATATCGATTCTGATGATATTATTGAAAAAATACTTCATCGGGTTGCAAGGTTGGAATAAGCAAGATGAGGAAAAGGATAAGGCTCTCCTTGCAGCGATTAATTGGGAACTTTTTTGATGGAATATTCTCCAGCTATCTCCATGCCCCTCACGGGTTAGAGCTTGATGAACTTCGGAGATATCAGCCTGGCGATGATTTTAGGTCTATCGATTGGAAAACAACTGCAAGGACAGGAAAATTACATGTGCGTATAAAACTTGTAGACAAACGCGTAACCATCTTCTTCCTTGTTGACAGAAGTAGATCAGAAAAGTTTGGATCTCTTGTAAATACAAAGGAAGATATTCAATCATCTGTCCTTTCACTTCTTGTTTATGCAGCCTCAGAAACTGGTAATGAGATAGGCTTCGTTACCTTTACGGATAAGGTAGAAAGTTATATCCAACCGAAAGCCGGCGCAAAAGAGGCATTAAAAAATATAAAAATTATTTTACTGAAAACCCCATCCAGTAATTATACTGATTTAAATACCGCATTCAGATTTTTAAACGAACAATCGCATTTTCCATCTCTCGTATTTATACTATCAGACTTTTTAGCACCTTATAATTATAAGCAATCTCTTAAAACACTCTCATATTACCACGAGGTAATCCCTATCATTATTTCAGACAGAATGGAAACCAACTTACCTGACGCAAAAGGATTTTTATCTGTTCAGGATATAGAAACCGGTATAATAAAATCCCTGGACATTTCAACAGCATTAGAAAAATCAGCGCCTTATCTGGCCTTGTTCAGAAAATTGAACATAGATTATCTTACATTATCTACCGGGGAAGATGAGGAAATATGGATAAAAAAAATCTCGGAGTTTTTTGACAAACGCATCAGAAGAGGAGGGAGAAGGAGACGATGATCTACACTCTTATTATTTTATTTATTAGTGCATTTCTTTTTGGAACGGGTTCTATTCCTGTCTATACGCAAACATATGCACAAGAACAACTACAAACCCAGGAACCGGCAGAAACAGAACAAGCCCCTGTCCTTACAGATAAACCAGTTGAAATCTGGACATTTATCGATGACTACAGAATAATTACTGGTAAAATATTGCATGTAACAGTTCAGATTGTATGGAAACTAGGAATAACGGTTAACCTTGAAGATTTAGACAAAATCGATCTCCATCCGTTTAAAATTGAAGGTGTAACAACAGGAGAACGCCAGATCTTTGATAATGATCATGATTATATCGTAATTACCTATACCCTTTCTTTACCCTCAGATGCCAAAGATGGTATTTATTCTATACCTTCTTTTTCTCTCTCTTACAAAAATGAAGTTGATAAGACTGAGGGCATGTCATCATCGTCACCTATCGCAATACAAAAAACACCCATCCTCGTTGGAGGAAAGATAGATAAAGATGTCATTACCCTGGGCGATAGAATTAACTATACCCTTACCATACGGCATGAGAAGAATATAAAATTATTATGGGAAAATATTGAAAAACTAAATTTCTCACCCTTTGAAATTCTCAAAAGGGATATCGAAAAACAAACTGAAGGAAACATTGAAAAGATACTCATTAACTATACCCTTTCTCTCTATGAACTAGGCGGGAAAAAAAAGACCCCTGAAATTCCCAATGTATCGATCTTATATTACACAGAGAATACTTCTCAAAACAAAATAGCTGATACTGCAACTATTGAAACGAAAGAAGTTCAAACTATTCCTATACCCATTATTATCAATAGCCTTCTTAAAGCGGTAGATGTGCCTCTGGAGGGAATAAAGGGTCCCGTATACCTATCAAAAGAACATGTCTTTTGGTACGGATATTTACCGATAAGTTTTGGAGCCGTTTTGTTATTATTTTTATGCGGAATAATTATTCGGTCTACCACAAAAAAACTTTCCTATAATATACCAAAGCCTGTATTTGAGACACCACAAGCTACCTTGCAAAGGCTAAAGAATAGTATAGCATCATTTCAGTTTGCCCATGAAGATGCAGTAAACCGAAAGAATATACACGATATTGATAAGGCATTAAGAGCATATTTGGGAATCCTTATCGGTATTCCAAATGAACTGGCGCAGTCCATCACAACATCAGATTTCCTGAGCTATGATACGCAAAAACAAATATCAGAAGAGACTTCGGCTGTTATCCAAACAGTGCTAAGACAATTAGACACCCTTATATTTGGAAACCATATTGAGAAAGAAGCGGTAGATAAAATAACGCAAGGAGTGGAGGAGATAATAAGACTCACTGGTTCAAAATCATTAGGATAAATATATTCGGATAAAAATGGATATGAGATAATGACAATCGCAAATCCCTGGTTCTTTCTACTTCTTATTCCTTTTGGTCTCTTATATCTCTTTTGGAGAGAGAGAAAGTTTATTGGGTACTCAAGCCTTTATCTTGCAAGAGAATCAAAAGGTTTTAAAAAGATTATAGGATATGTATTAAAACCTGTATTTTTTGGAGCTGTGTTTTTTTTAATAGTAGCCATTACCCATCCGCAAACAAGATATTATGAGGAAGAGACCATTCTGCATGGGCGGGAAATAATCCTTTCTGTAGATACCTCTTTTAGCATGACAGGAACAGCAATCGAAACTATTAAAAAAATTGTTGGTGATTTTATAAAAAAACGACCACACGATCTTCTTGGTGTTACCATCTTTGGTACTGATGCGGCCCTTATTGTTATGCCTACCATGGAAACTCAATTACTCGAAAAATCCTTAGAACGTGTACAAGCTTCTCAGGTCGGTTATCAGACAGCTATAGGAGAAGGGCTCTTTACCTCCATCTCGGCTTTGTTTGAAGAAGAAATGGGAAAAATGTTTACTATTAAAGACCTCAGAAACAGCATCAATAAAGAGTACCTTGCAGAGTACGCCATCTCTTTTATCAAAGAAATGGAAAAGCGGAATGTGTTGAAAAACAAACTTATTATTCTCTTCACTGATGGAATATACAATATTGGCATTTCACCAACAAGACCGTTACGATTGTTGAAAAGAATGGGAATAAAAGCATATGTAGTGGCAGTCAAGGCATCTGACGTTACTGGTGTTGATCCTGAAATTGCCGCCCAGCATATTGAGGAGCTAAAGGAGGCCGTTGAATCAACGGGGGGCAAGTATTTCCATGCAGAGAACTTTGATGAGGTCGCCAAATTTTATCGTGAAATTGACAGGATCGAAAAAGATAAAATTGTCGTAGAAAGTATTACGAAGAAAAAAGACCTTTTTATTTACCCCACATTTGTTAGTCTATTTTTTCTTTTCATCTCTATTTTTATTGAAAATTTTTGGATACGAATTCCCTGATGTATTTTAAGGCCAATTCTATCATTCTTTAAGAGGAGAAGATTATGTCTGGAAAAAATCTTATAAAATTGTTTCTTCTCATCGCTGCCTGCTTCTTACTATTCTATGGCTATGCATATTATAAGGAATACCACACCTTAGCCCAGTTAGATGAAAAGATTAAAATGGGAAGATATCAGGACGCTTTAATCGCAATTCAACAGCTAGAGGACTCTCTCACATTCGGAACTTTAGAAAAGGTAAAGGAAGATCCCCTTATCTCATACAATAAAGGGGTGATATATACCCTTATGGAAAACAAAAAAAAGGCGAGTGCAGAATATCGAAAGGCTATGGAGACAAAGGACCCTGTATTAAGGGCAAGAGCAATTTATAATAATGCGAATCTGATTGCAACCGATATGGACTTTTCTACTGCCGCAATGCAATATGCCGAAGTATTAAAGATTGATGCCAATGATTTTCAGGCAAAGAAAAATCTTGAAAGGATGCGATTGGGTGAACAGCAATTCAACACCATGTTTAGCCCGGAACAACAGGAGCGGGAAGACAGGATCGAGGCATTAAAACTCATTCCATGGGGTACGAAATACAAGTATAGCGGGGAGCAAAAGATTCGGTGGTAATCTTCCTGCTTTGTCAGGCCAGAACAAAGAAGATTTACAATTGGCGATTTGCAATGTATAAATCACCAACCAACTTGTGAAAACATCAACTTTAGATACAGCCAATTATAGAGCAGTATGCAGAGCTAAGTCAAAAGTTGATTTTATTAATAAATTAAAAATTGTAATTTTGTTATACATAGTAAAATTTAACATAAAGAATACTGTATGTTATTTTTCAATTACGAAGAATACAAAATTCTTGTTTATACCCTTTCCGGTCTTATCTTTCTTCTCTACCTATTTCTTTACAGAAGAAAGCATGCATGGCTAAAGGCCTTTGGACAAAGGGCTTTAATAGACAGATTTAGTAAAATTCCTAACATTTACCGAAATCTCTTAAAAGGCCTCAGCATCAGCGCCGCCTTTTGTGCCATGAGCCTTGCAATCCTACAGCCTAAATGGCAAACGACGCAAGACTATTATGAAAAAGAAGGGCTGGAAATCGTATTTGTACTCGATGTATCGATTAGTATGCTTGCTGAAGATGTAAAACCAAACCGATTACAGCGTGCAAAGATGGAAATATCGAATCTCGTCCGGGAATTAGAAGATGACCGTGTCGGTTTGGTGGTATTTGCAGCCAGGGCATTTTCACTGTTACCGTATCCCACAAATGATTACGAAAAAGTTTTCTTACGCATACTCAATATGATTAACGAAAACTATGTACGATTTGTACCTTACGGAACAAATATTGGCAACGCATTCATTCTGGCTATGAATTCATTTAGTAAAGAAAATGCAAAGAAGATTATGATTTTTCTTACGGATGGCGAAGAACAAATTATTACCAGAAGTCAGATTGCAGAAGCCGTAAAGTTGTTATTAGAGAAAAAGGATATCGCTATTTACGTAGTTGGCATTGGAGATTCCAAGAAAGCATCTCCAATACCCAAAAGAGATAAAGAAGGAAACGTAATAGGTTACGAGGCAACAGAAGAGGGAGAAACGATCTACACGAAACCTAATCCAAAATTTTTAGGAGAAATCGCAGAAATAGTCGGCGGAACATATCAGCATGATGCCACAGGTGATGAGCTCAAACACATATTCACGCAGGTTATTGAACAAAATAAAAATATTATTGGTATTAAAAAGAAAAATATCATTAGAGATGTTTCACAATATTTTTTAGGTGGCGCACTAGCGCTCCTCGCACTGTATTTTATCCTCTAACAAAATAGTAATTAACTTACCCAACACATCATTCCCCCATTCCTTGAAGAAGTGACAAACATAGAGAAAGTAAATAAACTTGTCAAAAAAGAGATTTATTATATAGTATAATATTCAATATTTCCACAAGCCTTATCGTAACAACAACATACACAATACACTACTTTCTCATGCCGTACTTACGCAGTACCTTTTTTAGCGGCTAACGGTAAAACCTTCTCTTTGCTCATATCCATGATATGATCTGTTATCCTCTCTATAGTATTTCTCTTTGCATCTAATTGGCTATGACTATACCGCATGGTCATACCCACGTCTGAATGATATTGAGGCAAAGCAATGTCTCAGGCTATGGAATGAGAAGTTATTAATCCCGATACTCTTAAATAGTTTATTGAAATGCTGGCTATGTGAGGCCGCAACTACCCTTGTTATATCCCTATCCTCAAAGACATTCTCGCCGCATTGGGATTGCTTGTAGGCTTGCAGCTCTGTTGCCAGAAAGCTTGATAGTGGAATAGTAACAAGCTTACCCGTTTTGCTCTGTACGAATGTTGTTAGGCCTTTAGGGAAGTCAATATCAGACCACTTAAGACGTAAAACTTCACCTAGACGCATACCAGTAAACAGACTAGCCAATACCATTAGGCGATCTTTACCCGTTAGCCGATCAAAGATTAAGCCAACTTCAACACCTGACAGTATACGATCTCTTTGCTGTGTGACCTTAAACCGTTTTACCTCTTTGCATGGGTTTCGATCTATCAAGCCTGCTTTGATTGCGGTATTAAGGATATGAGTAAGGATAATAACATCTAGATTAATGCTGGATTCCTTAACACCATCTAGCTTTTTACGGTCAATCCTGTACTTTTCAATGATAAATGGTGTGATCTTATCAAGCCTGTGTTCTCCTATATGCCGAACAATGGCATTTACTGACGTTCTCTTTGATACAAGGGTATTCTCTTTAGCTGTCTTGTGTAACTCCAGGTAAATCTTGCAATAGTCTGCTAGTGTAGGTATGGCTTTCTTCTTGGGTAAGTTCAATTGACCTCTTTCCCGATCTTAGATAAACAAGGTAAGCCGCTTTTCTGCATCTGTTTTATTCCGTATATCCTTGAAGGTAAGAGATTGCCATTCCTTATTATCATCAAAGAATTCAATACACCAAGTCCCGCATGTCTTATATTGACCATTTGACCTCTTTGGCCGATCACCTGGACAATAGCTCTTGCCTGGTCTACCATTGCATGGGATAGCCTTACATTGCTGGAAATACTTCCGATACCTAACCGCCATAGACTTATTCACCATCCTTTTCTAAACACAAAAGGCAACTGACTAACATAGGATAGTATGCTAGCCGTTGCCCTTTGTCGCCCGATTGCTCAGGCATATCGCACAAGCGTCTATCCACGCTGTTTATTTCTAACATCGTACTACCGTACCTTTTCAGATATTGCAAGGATATTTCGATTTTGTTTTATCTGTTTTGACCTCTTCTCTTGGAGTATGGGGGGGGGACAGGGTAGCCACCTCAAAACATAGAATCATTATTGTTTATATATCCTCATACCCGCTATATCTAATTTTAAAAGAGTTTGCATATATTCTTATCTCTTTTTACCTTTTGCTATCTGTTTGTATCTGGTGTATAATACCCTTACCAATATGACTAAGAAACAAAGAGAAAGTACAGCCAAATATCTGTATGACATAAGTAAGGGAATAGCCCTTTTAGCCATTATAGGCAATTTACTAAAAGATAAATGGGACATTCCTACCCTTATCTTTGGTAGTCTTGCTGCATTATTTACTTTCATTGTCGCTTTTATTTTAGAAGGGAGTATTAACCATGAGTGATATGGCTATATTTTTTATGATACTTTCTATTATCGCTTTCATAGGTCTTATTTATACCTATTACACCCAGAAGCATTCAAAGAAACCGTCTTGATTACATTGACCATCAAATAAACTCTTTGGTTTATGTTCAGGTGGAAAGTTACAATACAAAACCTCTATAGTCTTTGGCTTTTCCTCATGGCCTTCCGATTTATGCGAACCCTTGAAGGATTGAAACTCATACCGATACCAGCCTTTGTATAGCTCGTCATATAAGCCATTCTGATAGTGTGTGACCATTACATGACCTTTTGATATTATGGAGCAATTCCGAAAGCCTGTAATGGTCATCCTGGGTAAAATTTTCCTTGCCGTAATAGCTTCCTGCACCCAAATAGGGGGGATCAATGAAGAAAAGCGTATCTTCGCTATCATACCTCTGGATACATTCGGCAAATGGTAAATTCTCGATACAGACATTGCGTAACCTGCCTGCTACCATCTCAAGACTATCAATAACATTCCGGAAGCTCTGCACTGGATTTCTACCGGTAACAGAAGGGACAGCAAAGCCGCCTCTCAACATATCACCGGAAAAGCATGTCCGATTAAGATAGAACCATTGGCAGGCCTGCTCTATCGGATCACCTGAAATATTACCCTCTTTCCACCTGGAGCGTATCTCCTGCCACAACTGCCGTGAGTATGGCATGTATTGAAGTGTTTCGATAAGCCGTTGTCTCTTCTCCTGGTTTTTGATCACCTGGAAGAAGTTAATCAGGCAATTATCGATATCATTTAAGACTTCTACCTTGCTAGGTGGCTTGCCAAACAGGACATGTCCAGCACCGGCAAAGACCTCACAGTAAAGGGTATGCTGTGGTATGTGCAGGACTAGCCAGTCCTTTAAGAAATACTTGCCGCCAATGCGATTAATTGGACTCTTAAAACCTATGCTCATAGTATTATAGGGTATCATTAGTAATGATACCCTTGTATCTCCTGTCTTTTCAAAAGGATACGAATCCGATTCGTACCCTTACAAGGATAGTAAACGGATTACTACCCTTCATGGTGTCGGTTAAAGCTACACCCTTTGTTATCCTTGAGCATTCTTATCAATCCAAACATCCAAGTCTTGTTTGCGAAATCGATTTAATTTTCCGATTTTTACAAAGGGGATTTCCTTCCGCATTGTAATGGCGTAAAGTGTTGCAAGCTTTATGTTTATATAAGCCGCAGTTTGATTCATGTCCATTAGTCCGTTGGTAATCTCAATTGTTTTTAATTCCATTCCGTTTATTCTCCTAAAAGTCTAAGTTCCTGCATAGGGGTGGGGGGGATACCCAAGTTTAATATGTATAACATCCCTGTCCGCACCGTATGTTAAAATAAAAAGACTCCTAATGGTCAATTAACATAATCAGGATGTGTATACTTTTCGATCAAATCGCACCTGCCTAATTCCTTCAATGTGTCGCATACAGATTGCCCGCCAGTTTTCCAGTAATGATATTTAGTAGGACTGTTATACGGGATCACCAGGACGCCAAAATCAGTAATATAAGGTTTCACCTGGTCAGGCTCGCAATTCTCGCCCATAATGGCCATTCTTTCGGCTAGTTCGTATGGTATGGTCTGAGGCTTGATCTTGCCTGCATCGATTAATTTTTGTGCTATTTTCTCTGGAAGCTTAACTGTTTGATCTTTTTTCAATTCCAGATCACCGTTTGCCGTTTTTATCACTACATTGTTAATTACTTTATAGGTCATTTTATTGAATCTCCAAAATTTCCAAATCGGCCATGTTTGTTAAATCAATAATATCGGTTTCCTGAACTGGGTTTTGACTTGGGTTAGCGGTAGTAAGATTTTGAGTTTTCGCATCATCCTTATGGGTGTCTTTGGCAGCTATTTTTTCTTGTTCCTGAGGTAAAGATTCTGGTACAAAATTTTTTCCATCTTTTTGGAGGTTTGTAAAATCGTCTGTACCAGAATACGCCCTAGAGACATGCGGGTTTGTGGTCATTTTTGGATTCTGGTACACTGGTACAGGATATATACTCTGTACCAGAATACTAGAATATAGAAATGGTTTTCCTTTAGCGCCCTGACCATCTCTTTTGACCTTATTTGTTTTTACCAACTCCCGAAGCGTTTTCTTTTTTAAACTGTTTCCACCTTCAACCTCGTTCATTATTATTTGCTCTGTTACTGGCTCGTTTTGTTAAGATTGTCTCTGGCAGGTCATCCCCATACCGTTGGATAGTTTGCAGTGTCCTGTAATGCTCATGGCGTTTCATAATCATTAGGGTGTCGACAGATCCAAAGATAGCCTGGCTACCTAAGAAGCTATCTTCTGCACTTGATTCCCCTTTACGTGAATGATGTACACACAAGACGTGTGTTCCTGTATCCCGTGCAAGTCTTAATATCGGCTCCAAAGCATTCGTAACTTGGTGATAATCGTTCCCATCTTTGACTTTTGTAAATCTGAATAGTGGATCAATTACCAACAATGCAGGCTTTAGTTTCTCAACGACACCTTTAATCTGGCTAATGGCATCCGCAGGAGCACCGCCAACATAGATATGAATTTCTTCGTTTCCTGTCGCTCCCATATCCTGGAAGTGCTTTTTTATCTCAGACCTTTTTTCCTCTAAAGCCAGATAGATAACCACCCCTTTCAGAATCTCTTTATCAAGAAATAATTCACCCGTAGCAACACTTAACGCCAATCCTCTGGCAAGGGTAGACTTGCCCACCTTTGGCTTAGCCACAACAATAGAAAATCCACCTGTTGGCAGCAGACCATCAACAAGCCATTGTGTTTGTTCCTCTGGCTCCTGGAATAGGTCGCTAAGCTTTGTAAATGCCATTGAGTTTTTTTCTTTCGAGACCAGCTTCTGTAGTTATCTCTGGTGTCCACGCAGGAGTGCCCCTAATAAGTTCTATAAGCCTTTCCTTGTTGCTTCCTGGTATCCTCGCCCAATTAATAACGTCCTCAGCCTTTTGGAGATTTGGTAGCTCGACAATCCTCAACTCTCCCGCCTTACCGTGCAAGGCATTGGCTATCTTGATAGCATATGCTTTGCCTGGTTTATCATTGTCGGGCAAGATAATTATTTTTTTCATCCCTGATAGTATTTGAACGTGCTCATCCCTGATAGGCGAACTGGCACCTGAGTCAAGACAGGTAGCAGGTAATCCCCAGCTAGTGAGCAAATCGGCTTTGGCCTCGCCTTCAACGACAATACAAGCCTTCGATCCAACAAGCTCGGGTAATCGGTATAAAACGGGATCACAGCCACGCCAAAACACCCACTTACCATTCTCTAAGTGTTTGAATATGAACTCTTTAGAATGGCCTTCCCTGCCTGGCTCTATCCTTTCTTTGGTGTAAAGCACCTGGCCGTTAACGTCTTTATACTCAAACTTAGCTACAACTTTCGGCTTAACGTCTGTATTGGTCATACCTGCCATTTCTCCGATCTCCTTTAAAGCCGTTGGAAAGTCCACGCCTTTCAACTCTTGGAAGAAGGTGAACACATCGCCCTTAGCGTCACAGGCAAAACACCTGTAAAGCCCTGACTCCACATTAACGCTTAAGCTGGCATTGTGGTCATCATGGAATGGGCATAGCCCTAATACCTCTGGCTTGCCGTTGACCTTCAAAGAAGGGATATGGGATTGATAGAAGCTTGCAAAATCAAGACTTTTAAGAATGCGGTCTTTATTATTCATCGCACCACCCCTTATGTTTGTCTGTAGTCTCAATGATGTAATCTATAGCGTCTACGACAAAAGACCGTTCCTCAGTAAATCCCGCCCGAAGTATTTTATCCTTAAAACATAAAAGGCACTCTTTGAGCCTTAGCGGTAAGGCTGCTTCATCTATCATGCTTGCCACTCCTATAAAAGTTCTGTGAAATAAACTCTATAGATGTAGTGCTACTTTTCTGGTAGCATCCGCTATTTTTGAGGTAGTAAATTAAATAAATTTTAAGTGCTTTGTGTGTAGGTGTTTGTGACTTGTCTTGTGGTATGGAAATAAAAAATGCTACTTTTCAGGTAGTAAATATCACTAAGAAAGTAGCATCTTCAATGAATCGTTCTGCCTTTTTGATTCTATTTTTGATTTGAAATCGTTCTGAATCCTCTGGAATTGATCTTTATTTACTTCCCGTATTACCTCATGAACATAGAAATCTTTGTCTTTATTCTCTAAGAGATATGCGATATACCTAAGTCCAAAACAATCATTAATCTTCGTAAGCTTGCCGTTATATTGAATTGTCCAGTACTCGCCTTCTTTGCGGAATATGTTAATTTCTGGTTCCTTTATTCCTCGATCTTGTCCGTTGGCTTGTCCCTGCATCTCTGGTTCAAGACTCATTCCGCAATATTCTTCTATGCCTTTTACTAATGCCCTTGCATAGTCAATTTCTTCTTGCGCATTAATTCCTAGTGTGTTAGTAATAACGGTGTCACTATTAGCCTGCAATGCTATAAATGCATGTCGTATAGCCAGAATTCCTAGTATATGATAATCTTTAATAGGCTTATCAATTCTCTTCTGGTTTTTCTTTGGTATTAAGTGTATTAGTGTTTTGTTTATCAAAGCCACTTCTAGCAATCGTAAGCCTTCTGGTGAAAGCGGCTTTGATTCTGCAAAAACATATCTTGTGTTTAACAGTTTCTTGAATAATCGATGTGCTATTCTGTGGAGTTCTGGATTGAATAAAGTTCTTGCTTTGTGGATTATATCTAAACTTGTCTTTGTTACTTCATTGGTTTGATCTAATAATGCTGGTAATTTGCCATATAACGGACACCACTTAATATTTACTCGTTCCATATATTACTCCTTAAGGTAATCCTTAGTAATAAAGAATTAAGGACAGGTCATCTAAGGAAATGACTTTTCGCTTCGTCAAGCTAGTCCTTAATTATGAATTGTCTTATTTCTGATCTTGTCTTGAAGTCATCAGTATTTGAATAACGGTATCCAATCTCTGATTGATAGCTGCTGTAGTGGTATCAATTTTCTGGCTGAGGTATCTAAAGTCTTCTTCTTGTTTCTTCTTAATTTCTTTTAATTCTGCCTTAATGTCTCTTATCTCCGTCTTAATCTCTGTAGTCCTCTCGTCTACTACCTGGTAAATTAGCTCTAATGTCACTTTCTTGATAGTCTGTGATATGATTTTCTTCATGACTCACCCTAAACACAAAAGGCCAATTGCAGAAGGTCATGGCTTCCACAATCAGCCTTTTTATTATGGACGTTGCCATCCATAGTATAATGTCTTTCCGCAATGACCATGACTCATTACAGAACGGTTATCTTTGCACTATGCTATCATGTACATAGTATTTATTCAAGTTTCATATATACCTGCGGCCTTACAAGTTATTGCTCTGTAGTATCACATACTTTGACGTCTACCTTCTGCACCAGTTTTGCCATGCTCTCTTGTACAACACGGGAGAATATCGATACGTTGTGTGTGCTTGCCCCTTCTAGCAGTCGCCTTTGCTGGAACGATCTATCCATTAAGGCTACTGTTTCAATTACCTTTGTATTGCCTTCGTCTAGCAGTTCATGCAATCTTTTTCTAGCCTTTACCCCTAAAAGATAAAGGTCATTAGTCTCTGTTCTCTTGATAACATCAATCATTGCCTGCACCTCAGCATCAGCAAAAAGAGTGGGGTTCGCTAAATAGTCGCCTATTGTTCGGTTATCAAGTCCTATATATTTGGCAATTTTATTTTCTGATATTCCCTGATCCTGCATTGACTTAATTTGTGCTAATTGTGTTTTTGTAGCTTTGGTATAACCCTTCCTTCTCGCCATTGTTGATAACTCCTGAATAAATTTGACTAAGTTTCCTTATACTTAAAAAGACATATCCCTTAATTTCATGTCGTACTTACGTCGTACCTAATCATAAAAACATATCAAGATAGATAAAATTACACAAGAATTAAATTCCCTTGAAAGCCTTGTGAATGCTGATAGAATAAAACATCGTAAGGATATATCAAAAGAGGTCAAAAAGGCTATAATATTATATAGTATAATACTATCGTCTTTAATCAGACCTCCATTTATCAAGAAATGAGAACTTCGGCAACTTTTATCTCTTATTAAAGATGTAGGGCGAGGCTTTAGCCTTGCTTCCCCGCCGGAATGCATGTACTATGACCAAGAGAGTAAATCGAAAGGGTCGCCCTACAGAATTGAAATTCCTATGCGTTAAATTAGGCCTTTAGCAAATTTTTGGATACTATATTTCAACGTAGGAATTGAAAATCCTCAACTTCTATCAGGACTGTAATTTCTAAACATAAATATCAAGCCAGAGGAATTATGAAATCTCTATCAAGTCTGAATCTTGTAGCTATTCTCCTTTATTGTTCTGCGGGCATATTCATCGGTCTAAGCGTCTACACGTTTTATTATGCACAAGGTGCATCCTATCTCTCAAACGAACCTAAGGCTTGCGTCAATTGCCATATCATGCGTGAGCAATACGATGGCTGGCAAAAGGCAAGTCATCATGCAGTTGCAACATGCAACGACTGTCATATACCACACAGGTTTATACCAAAATATTTAGCAAAATTAAAAAATGGATTCTGGCACTCGAAAGGTTTTACCTTTCAGGATTTTCACGAACCAATTCGGATTCATCCGGAAAATCGTCTCACATTACAAAAGAATTGCCTGTATTGTCATGGGGAATTAGTAAGTGAAATCGCTACTTACCCGGGGGACAATCGGCGAATGTTGGATTGTATCCCTTGCCATAGAAACGTCGGTCATGGTCCAACACAATAGTATTTGATAGGTTACATTTATATGATTATGGGTTGGATAATAGAAAGGATCAGATTTTTATACAATATCATTTCGCATCCCGTTTAGAGTAATTACCAACATTTAATGCGTAACTAACTGAGGATAAATTGAGAAGGAGTAAGAATATGAATTGGGAAAATACAAAGATTACTTATCTGCTACTAGTCATTGTAATTGCGGTAGCAACGGTAAGTGTTATCCTGCTATTAGAGAACGTTTCACAGCGTAAGAAAGAAGCGAGACAACATGTATTTCGCGTTGTGGAAATAACGGAGGATACCATTGATCCCGTTATCTGGGGAAAAAATTATCCACGTCAATACGATGGATATCGGCGCACCGTAGATGAAGAACGGACCCGACATGGCGGGAGTGAAGCTTTTAACAGATTAGATGAAGACCCCTACTGGCGTGTGATTTTTAATGGTTATGCCTTTGGTATAGACTATCGAGAAGACCGGGGCCACGCTTATATGCTATCTGATCAGGATATGACGGAGCGACTCAAAGTCGTTGCACAGCCGGGGGCATGTTTACATTGTCACTCATCCGTTATCCCTGCTTACCGCGAGGCAGCTATTAAGGCTGGTGTATCTGCAGACGACTCCCACCGGCAAGAACAAATCATGAAAGGTTTTGAAATTGTTTGTGCTATGCCATATCAGGATGCCCGTAACATGGTTTCTCATCCTGTGTCTTGTATAGATTGTCATGATTCAGAAACCATGCAACTTCGTGTCACCCGGCCAGGCTTTCTCAATGCTATCCAGACATTAGCCAAAGTAGATTATCCATTACCGCATTTACCGAGTATCGAGCGTTGGCGTAAAGATGGGCGTAAAGATGAGTATGATGTGAATACCATGGCAACACGGCAAGAAATGCGCTCATTCGTTTGTGGTCAATGCCACGTCGAATATTATTTCAAGGGTGAAGGTAAGCTTTTGGTCTATCCATGGCAAAAAGGACTAAGAGTAGAACAGATCGAGAGCTATTATAATGAAACAGGTTTTAAAGATTGGATACATAAAATCAGTGGCACACCCGTGCTAAAGGCACAACATCCGGAATTTGAGATGTGGAGCCAGGGAATCCATGCCCGTAGCGGTGTTGCATGCGCAGATTGCCATATGCCTTATAAACGTGAAGGTGCAATCAAAATCAGCGATCACCACGTACGAAGCCCATTACTCAATATTGATAATGCATGCCAAACCTGTCATCATTTTAGCGAAGCAGAACTCAAAGCTCGTGTTGAATTGATTCAGGATCGTACAAAAGCCCTCATGATCCGGGCAGAAGAGGCAGTCGTTGCTCTCATTCAGTATCTACAAAAGGCAAAAGAGTTTGGAATACCTGGCGAACAACTAAAGTTGGCACAGGATTTACAACGCAAAGCACAATGGCGTTTGGATTTTGTTGCAGCAGAAAACTCAATGGGCTTCCATGCCCCGCAAGAGGCAGCACGTATCCTTGCAGAGGCAATTGATTATGCCCGACAGGGCCAACTTGAGGTAGTGAAATTGCAACCTATAACACAATAAATCAAGTTACTTCCGGCAGTAACTCATAAAAAACAAGGACCGATATAGGGTAATACTTTAGCCTTGCTTCTCCGCCAGCACATACACGGGGATAACAATCCTAAAGAGTCTGTGCAAAAAATCTCATTATTTTTTACCACGATACATTAAAATAAACGTTAATTATCTGCTACTATATGTCTTATCAGATGAATTACATAATTTTTCCACTACGCACATCTTACAAACTGGCTTCCGGGCAATACAGGTACGCCGACCATGGGTTCCCAGAATGTGACATGATCTTGTCCATTTTTCCTGAGGTATAATTTTACATAATTCCATTTCAACCTTATCAGGATTATGAGATTGGGCTAATTCCAGGCGATGGGCAATACGAAAGACATGGGTGTCCACAATAATGGCTTGTTTTCCAAAAACATTACCTAAGAGTACATTAGCCGTCTTCCTGCCAACGCCAGCCAGGGTTAAAAGCTCTTCCATAGTATCAGGAACTTGCCCATTAAACCGCTCCACTAACTCCTTGCAACAGGCAATAATATTCTTTGCCTTATTTCTATGAAAGTTTATAGAACGGATTTCTTCCTCAAATGCCTCATGGCTCACATTGGCATAATCCTGGACTGTTTTATATTTCTTAAATAGTGTTTCCGTTACCATATTAACCCGATCATCTGTACACTGTGCAGACAGGATAGTGGCAACGAGTAATTCTAAAGGATTCTTGTAGTTGAGATAAATCCTTGCGTCAGGATATGCCTTCTCAAGGAGAGATAGTATCTTTTTTACACGTTCTAAGGAACTACATGTTTTTCTTCTTAGCTTCATTTCTCATCAGCCTTAATATCGGTTACTTCTGGAACTGGCACTAGCCCAACTCCCACAGTAAGTAAGGTACTCTGCGGCAACTTCGCCTCAATCTGATCTAACATGAGCTGCAATTCCACCTTTGTATCCACCTGTAAGCCAAGGCACAAGGCAATCCCGGCAGCATCAGTACTGATGCGTTCTCTAAGTTTCAGCCTGTAAGCGGCAGACTCTTTGCGAAGTTCGTAGGCGTGGAATTGCATCGGATCACCATCGCGAATACCCTTGATATGATCGAAGGCAAATTCCCGCCGCATGTAATCGAGCAAGCAGTCCTGCAAGACCAAGACAAGCCGTTTGTGAAGGTGCTCGAATGTGGTGATCTTATGGTTAAGTTGGACGAGGATTGTCTTTGCCGTCATCTTCCAGTTCATACCGAAGGGCTTGTCCGAAGTGGCGTGTTCACGATTCACATAGACCTTGTGCTGCCGGAGAAATCGCTGTCGCTCCGGCCAAACAGTCCCTGTGGTATCGAGCGTCTGCAACTCGATGCCGATAAAGTCGCGCGGTTTTCCGTCGCGAACTGATACAAGGCAGTAGCCAATGCTGCCGCCGGGAACTGCAAGTTCGGCAACGATTCGCAATTCGTTTCCAGGTTCGTGCAGCTTGCGTAGGTGAACGCAGTCGGTGAAAACCTGTCTCCGATCTAGAAGTCGGAACGGGCAAATTATCACTGGCTGCGGCTGCCGCCCATAAACTACCGTACAGGTGCCAATGGTAATCTCCGGATCGCTCTTGCGGTTCTTCAGGCATTTCCGATTTAGAAATGGGCACTGCTGCGCGGCAGCCAAAGCCTTCCAATCTGCAGGCTGAAAGGCCGACAGTCCGTAGAGTCCGGCCACTTTCGTTACTAGGACAGATTTAGTCATAGAAGCAGTCTGCACCTCTCCTCAGCGAACCGCAGGTACTCGTGGGACACCTCAATTCCGACCGACTTACGGTCCAGCCAGAAGGCCACCAAGTTCGTTGTGCCAGTGCCGGCAAACGGGTCCAACACTATTCCCTTTTCCGGACACGTTGCAAGAATAGGTATTCGGCATAAATCCTCGGGATATGGTGCAAAGTGGAGTTTCCTCTTCTGGGTATCCTCGGAGAGAATATCCCACACATCACTCGGCTTCGCACCGTTCGGGTGGTATCTAAGGAAGTAGAACCCACGCTCGGCTAATTCTCGGGCCCGTCCTGACACTTGCTCGGAATCGGAGTGAGTTGCGCGCTGCTGTCCGCGGATGATCATGCGAAAATCAGATAGTTTGCCTAGTCGCACCTCGTTTAGGATGGCATCGAGAGACTTGTAGGCAGCTTGCTTTTCTTCCTGGTTAAGTGCCGTGGAAAGCTCAATCTGCCGGCGATACCTAACACCAGAAACCCCTGTCGCTGACACTACAGCACCATTAATCACCTTTGCTTGGCCAGGTTTGCACCGAATGGCATCAGCGTCATAAAAGTAGTGGTCAGACTTGACGAAATGAAAGATGTTTTCGTAGACGTTGCGCAATTTGTCCTTGGCATTATCCGGCCCGCCTTTAACTTTGTTCCAGATGACGCTGTTACGCAAAAGCCATCCTTGACAGTCGGTCATGGCAAGCGCGACTCGCCAGGGAATACCAACGAGGCTCTTGCGATGATATGCATCGCCGACATTCAGCCAGAAAGAGCCGGTTGGCTTGAGGACCCTCTTCACTTCAGCAATAATGGCGAAAAGCTTTTTGACGTACTCTTCGTATGTCTCCTCAAGCCCAATGCCTCCATTCAAATACTCACGCTGACCCCAGTAGGGCGGCGAAGTCATACAACAGTCGATGCAATCAGGAGAGAAGGACACAAGCATCTCCAGACAGTCTCCGAGAATGAATAGCGGTTGGCGATTTCCAGACCGGAGATACTCGCCGAGTACCTCATTGGTCTGTACAAACTTACTGGAATCGCTCATTGCTCGACATCCTCCCCGCATTTCCACTACCGACCGGCAGAGTTAGGCATAATCTATGATCAACCAAGCCTTTTACCTCTTATCTTTTCACCCTCGATTAATCTTACTTTGCTTATTTTTCCTTGCTCTGAGTCTTACGTTTGTCCGCAGTTCTTACGGATGAACCCTCTTTTTTTCTATGTTGTTTCGGACAAATATAAATATCAACCATCTCCTCTTTGTAAAATACAATGGCGTGTCCGCAGGATCCGAATCAACGAAATTTACCTCTCTCCTCCGGCTCAGAGCCTTCATCTCTCTAACCGTATTCTCAAAGAAATGAGATTGATGACCATGTCACATTCGTATGAGGGTGGGAATATTTCTTCCGGCATTACAGCGCCAGCCTTACCTTAGCCTTCAACTCTGGTGCCTAACATTAATTACATTGATCCGTATACTATGCGGAGTTACAGGTTTTTTCCCTATAACATGCCTTTGATATGGTAAATACTATCATGATAATCCTTCAGACACTGCCACTTGTCTCTCTTTGCACTTGTTATCATGCCGTCTTATATGGATCAGTATAAAATACTCTTATTCCATTTCAAAGTCTATCTAATTGTCAGGCTTATTTTCAATGGATGATAGGAATTCTTTAAAAAGGATGATAATACAAAAACGAAGAAGAGTGCAAGCTTTTTTCGTTTTTTATGCGGAAAGAACGTAACAGGCCTGAGGCAACTCTGTCAAACCTGGATGCTCATCAGGTTTAACGGTCGATTACCCGATCAAAATACCATTTTTTTGTCAGCATGTTATAGGATATCTGGCAAGTAAGATTATCGCTGATAACTACACAGTATCGTTTCTTTGATACACCTTGAATGGTTTGATCTACCCATTCATTGACAACTTCTCTTATACGAAAAATTCTTCCACGTAATTTGAAGCTATACGGAACTGCATAATTAATCGTCAGGTCGTTAACAGGTACCCATATCGAAGATTTCACCAAATGAATCAGGGTAAATACAGATGAAAAACACCAGAGTGCAATACAAGCAACGGAAAAACATATCGAGATTATAATAAGATATTGTCCTCCAAATAAGTTAGATAGTTGAATGGTACTATAGGCATATAACCCCAGAGCAAAAGCAACCTCCCAATATCCTACAGTAAACACAAGACCATCATCGCAGAAAGCTTGTTTTCTTATAGCCAAGATAACCAGAAACGGTAACCACCATAAACCTACAGACCAAAAAAACAGGGAAAATCCCTTTAAAAAAGGAAGGAAATCTGTGAATGGCCCATGCATGATATGTATGTGCTGATAGAGTGCGATACCAGTAAGCGCTGTTAATGCTGCTGCTCCCATATTCATCCAATAAGGTGACAACGCTGCATCGCTACTCAATTGATAAAATACCAGTCTTAACATAATGAATGCCGTGAAGATGAGGTACAGACATGCACCCACAGACCATAAGGCAAATGAAAATAATTGGATAAACGTTACGTGCTGCATTGCATGTTCTGCGATAGTTATACCAAGGAAAGCTGTCGATTGCGTGCCCACTATGGTAAAAAACCAACCACCATGCAGAATATCCTCAATCTTCCTGTCTTCAGATTTTCGGTGAAGGAATACAATGCTAAATGAGGAGAAAGAGGCGCCTAGCCAAAGACTAATGGCTACATACCAAAGTATATGAGCTGCCGTAGAGAAATGAAATACTTTAGATAAACAAATGCCAATAAGATTAATTGCACTAACAATGGTAAAGAAATAAAAACTTTTCTCTGGATTGAGCAATTCATTTAAGGAATTCTCATAGAATAGCGTGATCTGTGTTGCCTTAAAAATAATTGCAGAAAAGAATATGACCAGGCTTGTTACAAAAAAGTATGGGACAATGGTCTCGAATCCATGTAATGACGAGATAGACATAACCATTATGGTAGCCATGACAGCAGTAAACCATCGGGTATCCATCGAATAGGTTGCGACCTTTAATATATTCATAAATAGAGTTAATAAAACACGACAAAAGAAAGATATTTACTATAAGGAAATAAGATACCGTTTCATTGAGGATTAGTGGATGAAGATGCTTATTATGGTGGTTCCTTTGAGAAGTTATTTTGTAGGAGGTGTTAAAATCTTGTAGAAGTTAAACACCTCCTACTATTGCAATATTTAAGTAGTACCCAGCGCTTGTTTGTTTGTGTTTGACAAAGTCTTTTCTTCCATAAAGGATAGACACATGAGGCATACAAGAGATACGAAGATAAATCCCAGATAATAATTATCGGTGTAATCCTTAATTGTACCCAGTATTATCGGAAGGAAAAAGCCTCCGAGACCTCCGGCTGCTCCTACCAGACCGCCTACAGAGCCTGTATCTTTCGGGAAATTTTCTGCTACCAGTTTATACACAACGCCATTTCCAATACCAAGACAAGTTCCCATGATATAGAACACAACGAGTGAAGTCACTAACGATACATTCAAATTAAGGAATACCGTTATGACAAGCACGACTAAGGTAAGGGCTATTATTAGCTTTCTTCCATTAAACTTATCTCCCAAATACCCCCCCAGGATACGGGTAAACGATGAAAGAAATACAAATATTGATGTATAGCTACCTGCTTTTACAGGACTAATGCCATAAAAGTCAATCAGATAAGATGGCAACCATATCGAGAAGCATACAAAAAACCCAAAAAACATGAAGTAAATTAAGCAGAAAACCCAGGCTAGACCAGACGATTTATATATCTTTAGTTTCTCTCTGAGAGTTGGAACTTTTACATTTGCCGGCCTTGGTGCATTAGAGGTAAAAAACCAATACACAAATGCCATCAAGAGTAAAGGGATTGCATAAATGATAAATGCTTTATGCCATCCTAAAGATTCAGCGATAAATGGCGCCCCAAAACCAGAAATAGCAGTACCAGCATTTCCCACACCATAAACTCCTAATGCAAGCCCCTGTTTTTTCTTTGGGTACCATTCTGAGACATGGGGAATTCCAATGGAAAATGATGAACCGATCAAGCCAAAAAAAAGCCCACCCACTAATAAAAAGCCATAACTATTTGCGAAACCAGTTAAAAGCAAAGATGCAAAACCAAACAGAAGCATAATAGTAAAAACAAGCCTTCCACCAAATTTATCCGTCACAATACCCATAGGGATCTTTGCCAGCGAACCGAGCAATACAGGCATTGCAAGTAATAATCCCACCGATGTGGAAGACAAATTAAACTCTTCCTTAAAGTAGATTGCCAAGGGAGCGAACAAGGTCCAACCAGCAAAACAGAGGGCAAATGCCGTTGTTGCAAGTATCATTACCTTGGTATTCCCGTTCGGCGTTTGTAAAGATTCACTCATAAGAACCTCCTAGAAATAGTAAACTAAGCCTATAAATTTTAAAATTATTATTGATTCCTTTATTATAAAGAGAGCGATGCCTGAATAGATTCAAATTCATTTTTCACCTTTAAAGGACATTTATAGAGACCCTCTGTAACGAGAGTACTACTTTGCCTTATAAAGAATAGCTTACCACTCTTTGTTTTCATGAGGGTATAGAAGCCATTCACCTGACCGTCCCTGAACAGCATTGATAGTGTTTTCTCATGGTCAAAAGGATGCGCATATAATTCATTTATCTTTTTCCCAATTACATCATCAGGCGAGGCAAACCCAAAAAGTCGTGCACCTGCACTATTAATATGTATGATAACCCCATCATAGGAAGGCTCGTACTCATACCATCCTTTTACATCCTGCACATCGGGAGATGTTTTTGATTCATCCTTTGCTGATGATATATTTTTGTTGTTCATAGATACCTCCTCTTATTAATCCCTTTTAATGCTTTCATTACCAGGTTACTGCCGTTTTTTCTGATGATTGTTTTGCATTGATTTTTACTGTCTCTTTACCTTCATCCTCTGTGTAATTATGCATAGTATTCTCAGATTTTAAGACAGGAATTTGCTCCTTGAATTTAGAAATATTACTCTTGATAAAATCTTCATCCCTTTTTGTCACAATAGAGCCAAATACATATAAAGGGTTATAAACTTCGTACTTTTGTTCCCGGAGATACCCACGCTCTTTTCTTACTTCATAACCATCCAGAATAGCTATAACAAAGCCAACCAGGAAGACAGTCGTTACACCCAGTAAGGCTTTCTGTGGTAAAGATAGGCCTTTTAACATATACCCCGCATTTAACTTCCTGTACATCAAGGTAGCCATAACGAATGCTGGGACGATTATTACCATCATAAGGGACTTTACCATTGAATTGATATTATTTATGGTACCAAGCGCCTCATCTGCATCGATCTCCACGATTAATCCCATATTTAAGTCCTTAACCCAGCTCCAGGCGCCCACAACCTTGAATCCATCATAATCCATATATCCTTCCAAATCGTATCCACTTGTTTTTTGCGTAATACACTTCTTTACCCCTTTTGTTATAAGATTGGTATCTGGGTCAACTACCTTATGGCATGTCTTACAGGTATCACTGCTATTTTCTTTTATATGATCTGAAAATCTCGATTGCGTAATCATCGTACCATCTTTATTTACCAAATAAGCTTCCCCGGTTTTTCCTAGCACATCATTCCGTATACCATTATTCAGGGCAGATGCATCCATCCATACCAGGACTGCACCAATTACATCGTAATTCTGCCCCTTGATTGGATAAGACATAAACAGAGAAGGCAACTCTTTATCTGTTTCGCCCTGCATATCATTTATAGGAAAATGGATTACATCAGAAATATACGTTTTACCGTCATACAGAGTTTCCTGAATATTACGGAATGATTTTTCTTTTATAATATTCATGCCCAGCATGGATTTCTCATTTTCAGTTGTAGCCTGAATTACCCCTGCTGCATCACAAATAAATATTCCTTTATAATTGTAATCTGCCTTTGTGCACTCTAATTGCGTTTTTAACCTTAAATATTCATGTTCATCTTTTCCCTTTACGAGACTCACAAAATCCTCACTACCATGGATAAACAGTGCACCCTGAATGGTGTCTGAAATAGCCCTGGCATGTGACTTTCTTTCTTCCCACATGTGTGTAAGGAGATCTCTTTGTTCTTTTACGATGCCTTCCAGATTCCTTTTAACACTTTGTTTTAATTCGGCACTTGCCTTTGGAAATGCAAGCATTCTAAACAAAACAAGGGGAAACAATCCAAAAAATATGAAAGTAACAATAACGATAACAATGCGTTCTTTAAGTATTCGTATCATATTTCACCTCTTCTACGTTAAATTCTCCAAAGTATATAAATTATTCTATGCCTTTTTTTGTAAATTCAGCAAGACATGCTTCTATGTCACTGGTACTAAAAGGTTTTGTAATTACCTTATTTGCGCCTTTTTTGATAGCCTCTTTCACGACATCCTCATCTGTATAGGCGGTAATAATAACAATATGAGAATTAACCCTTATTCCTTTCATTTGATCTAAGAATTCGATACCATCCATTCCCGGCATCTTCACATCTAATAAAATAATTGAATAACAGCGCCTCTTAATCTCTTCCAATGCATCGAAACCATTATTTACTGCCTTTGTCTCAAACCCAAGATCAGCCAGGGAATTCGCCAATACTTTTCTATATCCTTCTTCATCATCAACAATCAATATTTTTCTTGCTATCATTTCCATAATTCTTCTATTTACCGTAATATCATTATTTGTGAAGATAGTTACGCAACCGATATACCTATAAAAATATAAAACATTTAGATTGTTCTAAGCATTTTGTATTTTTATAGTTATGAGAAATAAAAATTTTTTTTAAATAATTTTTAACAATGTAACTGCAACCAAATTGTTTCATTTGAAAATTCCTGCAATAATTGTAAGTGTTTAATGTGAAAAGATATAAGTGGAATAATAAAAGTTTAATAAGTGGAAACAATTTGGTTGCAGTTTAAGAATTAAGGAATAGTGTATGATTTAATACCGCACGCACGAGAGAAGAGAAATTAAAACACAACATCTCCTTTTTCCTTGCTAGTACTAACTAAATAAAATTCCAATTGTAAAAGCAGAAATAAAACGCTTTGATGAAGATTTCAGGCCATTAACAGATGAAACACTAAAGTATTGATAACTACTCAAAATACGGCACAAAACCGGGGCAGGGAAGAACACAAGATTCGCCCTTACTATGATCCAACAATATTTTGTGTAAATAAAAATATTGCTTAAAAGAGACTCAATCGGATGACATATTTCCTAACAATATGCATGATCTGTCGTGCATCTGGAATTATTACGGTGTGAGAATACTTGGAAAGAATTCTGAGGAAAAGACAAAAACCAACACTTACCGTATTTTCCTCAAGCTAGAAGATCACTTGAGACAATAAGAGAGGTGCAAGTTGCTCTGCATATGGCCGTACACGGGCAATGGCAAATAGAATAGTGTTAGGTCAATACAAATGCAATGATAAGTCAAATGAGATTACAGCTATACCGGAATTGTTGCGTTTATTGGATATCCATAGATGGATGTTACGGATGCAATGGGATGTCAAAAGGAGATTGCTAATTGGTAACTACCAGGCGAATCTTTGGTGGTACGCCATAGAACATTGAATTTATTGAAGCAGGAAAAGCCAAGAAAGATTGGTGTAGCAGCAAAAAGAAAGCTCTCTGGCTGGAGAATGAGTATCTCTTTAAGGTAGTATCGAGCAGATCTATAATACTGTCATTACCAAGAGGTCTGCCCGTCCGCTCGTTACAGTTACACATCGAGGCTCATAGGCTTCTTCATCCGATAGACCTCTGGAAAGGAATTCATCTCACTTGCCAAACTATTTTAAAAACAATGTCATAATGTTGAGGAGCAAAACCCAACGTTTTGGCTATTTGTCATTCACGCGTTAATGTCAGCGCGTACGTGTTACAGTAAGTTGAATCTCGCCTCGGTTATTCCAGTACATAAGGTTTATATCGTTAGCAAAGCAGTAAAGTGTACCTGTCAATTTCGGTGATATCCTCGCTTCCACTCCGATACGAAAGCAGGTATCTTTATCTCCATCAAGCGAACCGATCAGAGTAAACCAGCACTCTTTTGGAACACGGCGTAGCCATTCGGTTGCTCGCAACAGTAAATTAGGGCTTATGTAGCCATCAGCATCGCAGGCAGTGTTCCAGTCTTTCCATTGGCCGCTCGCTTTAAAATAATATTCCTCTCCGGCAACCAGTCTTATCTGCGTATTATTCCACTTCTTGGATGCCCGGATCGTTTTTGTGATAGTCTCTCCGATTTCCATACCGTCCTTGATATTAAGGATTTATTAAAACGCCTAATGTTGGCTTTCGCTCCTCAACCCAACCTACCTTACTGAAAAACGCCGCAGTTGGGGTCGGGTACAATGGGTTGTTGTGTGGCGCCCTGGAGGTATGGCTTACGCACTTTTATCACTAATTCAAGTTTTCAACTTTGACCCGTTCGTCGCCGTTGCAGCCATCGCTCAAATGAAGCCTGGCTCTCGCTCGACTTCTTACCTAGCAACATTCCTTCAACCCCAATATCTTCATCTAAATCAGGCCAATGAATACCATATCCTGCCCCACTAATTTGGAAGTTAGCTCGTTCTGCTGGGGTTCCATAAGCTAAACGAGGATACCAGCCAATCGGAATCGCGATGGTACGACCATCTTCTAAATCAACCGAGAGTGTATCATCCGTAACAGTCACGTTGATAATTCTACTAAGGGTTAGCGTTGCAGAATGCATCCCATTCATTTCTTATAGTTAACAACAATTGAAACCGAACGTATAAGAGACACAACGAGAAAGTATTTCAGAAGTTCTCTGTACCATAGAGGCAACAAAGCCGTTGAACGATCGGATTAAAGCCTTAAGGGTTTCCCAACAGATGTTATAGGAAAGGGTTTCTTTTGCCCATCGAATCCATTGTTCAGCAGCATTCATGTTTGGACTATAAGAAGGTAAATGATGTACTTGGATATTGGTTTCTTTCTGTATCTCTTTTATGATGCTCCCTTGATGGTAAGGTGCATTATCCCAAACAGCATCAATATGATAGCCAGGCAAACAAGTACGGATTTTCTTCAGAAATCGAGCAGTATTTTGTTGATGAAACTTCTTCACCTGCAAGGTGATGATTTTTCCCACAGGCCGTACTACAGCAACATAAAAAGAGAGTTTCTTCTTGCCTGGACTCAGAGAATCAACACAAGCCTCCTTTGCCTTGGGACACCACATTCGTCTGAGAAGACCATCCTGCCAGATATGCCCTTCATCGATCCAAACCGTAACACTCTTTGTTGGACGACTTTGCTCCAAGCGCTCAAGAGCCATGGCGAACGCTCTCTGGTCTTTTTCCTTGGCCTTGGTAAACTTCTTGTGTGGCCTTTTCAGGACAAAGCCCAACCGACGCAAATACCGTCGAGCGGTATGAGGATGAACCGTTTTCCCAAATACTTTTTTTATGTAAGCGGCCACACTCTTACCACTCCAACGACCGGTTTTTATCCCACTCTGGCGTGGTGGTTTTTGTACTGCCTGATCCAGTATCTTAAACTCCTTTTTGTTCAGGGATGGCTTTTGAGTACTTTTGAACTGGGGTATCAAACCCTCTCTTCCTTTCTGATTGAACTTATGCACCCACTCACTTACGGTTTGACGTCTCCGGTGGATTTGACTGGCAACGCTTTGTATCGATTTACCAGAAGCAATGAGCGCCAATGCCAGATATCGTTCTCTCAAACGCTTATTTTCAGAAGAAATACTTTTCTGAAACAGGGTTTCCGCTGTTTCTCCCCATTTCGAATTCAATTGAAACATAGGATAATTCCTTTCATAACTTATTTACTTATTTACAGAACTATCCTTTTAAACAATTTTATTCGTTGTTCGGTTTCACTTGTTTAGTACTATAACAACTCCAAATTCTCGTGCATAAT
Organism: Candidatus Jettenia sp. AMX1; assembly: GCF_030263775.1. Lineage (NCBI taxonomy): Bacteria > Pseudomonadati > Planctomycetota > Candidatus Brocadiia > Candidatus Brocadiales > Candidatus Brocadiaceae > Candidatus Jettenia > Candidatus Jettenia sp. AMX1. Next base: position 1,007 of record NZ_SZPP01000022.1, on the reverse strand, counting down.
CCGCTCAATGTTTCGTAATTCTTTTCGATTAAAGCCATAGTTGGCAGCTAATGCTACATCAGGGTCAAGCCAGAATTTAGCACTCATCCTCTCTCGGTCTACATGCATATGGCGCGGTTCGCCGCAGTCGTAGGAATAGAAGTAAAAACGATAAGGCCCAATCCTTAATGTCGTTGGCATCTTTTTCACATTTCAGGGGATAGTCAGAGAGTTTACAACATCTGCTGCAAACTCAATTCCCTCAAAACAAGTAAATAGCTTATCACGATTTTAGACGTTTTGCAATAGCTTCTTTCGGTATCCAAGGTCTAGCCGCCGAACGGGCCAAGCTCACCGGCGAGCCGCTTTTTGGCGCATCCGGCGCAGCGATGGGAGTGAAATAGGGGGAGGGGTCATAGGGTCACACCTTGATTCGTGATTTAATTTCTTCTAATTGTTTATGAATTTTATCATCTTCTGATATCGTTGATTGCATAATAGATACTCGCCGACTTATGGAAGAATAACCAAGGCCAAGCAAATTCCCGATCCCCATTTTCATGAGGACAAGTTTCTTGATTATTGAAAATATTCCTTCGCTTATTTCCCCGTGATAAGATGTGATGGTATGCCCCCTCAAATTCTATGCGCCATTGTCTTGACATGGCAGACAACATAGGAAAATGAGCTACTCTTGTCAACAATATAATCACGAATCAAGGTGTGACCCTTTTCCTTCCCTTTTCCTTCCTTTTCTCTAGTAAGATATGTATTGACGTGAATATGTGAAGCTGTTATTATACCTACGTTGAATGATTTTATGTAGGACTTCTGGAAGTACTACCTGTCTGCGTGCAGGCACATACAGGCAGGTATAAGCGATTCTGGATATCTTAACTATTTTAATGGGTAAAAGGGAAAAACTAATAACACATAAGTTGCGCATAAACCAGACAAAAATCGTGCTAACCAGCCATAGATAAGGGAAAGATGGCAGTCATGGCTGAGAGAGCCTGAAAAATCTTGTT
>NZ_SZPP01000081.1:0-12655 GCF_030263775.1 Candidatus Jettenia sp. AMX1 | reverse complement strand
GCTTTGTGCAACAAAGCCATACTGACTTATGGAATATGATGAGAGAGAAATATTATGAGTAAAACAAAAAAGAGTATTGATGAATTTTTCAGTAATGGCCGTGAAATAGATGAAGCTTTACAATAAGCTGTAAAAGAGGCACTCTTAAAACATAAAAAAGCAGGCAATCCCGTTGTATCATGGAAAGATGGCAAGATTATCTGGATCCAGCCTGAAGATATTCCTGTTGAGGATAAAGATTAAAGCCCTTCAGGAAACAAGGTGGAAGATCGCGGCGAAAAGTGGAAGATTGTGATAACAAAATTTCCTCCCCCTCGACGGGGGAGGATTAAGGTGGGGGTGACTCAGAATTGAAAAAAGAACTACGGCATAGAGCTAAAATTCTCAGAAAACGACCTACTAGTGCAGAAAAAAGACTCTGGAGATATTTGAGAGGAAAACAGTTAGAAGGTTTTAAATTTAGAAGACAAGAACCTATTGGTAATTACGTAGCAGATTTTGTCTGTTATGAGAAAAGAATTATCGTGGAGGTTGATGGAAGCCAACTCGGTGGTTTGAAGGACAAGGCTTTAAAGTCTTAAGATTCTGGAATAATGAAGTTTTGAAAAATACGCAGGGAGTATGGGATGTTATAAGAAAGGCATTGATTGAGGCACCCTCCCCTAACCCCTCCCGTCGAGGGAGGGGAATTTGTTAATACGCTAATCGAAGGAGGGGAATTTGTTGATATGCGACAGAAAAGTTTAGGGAACAAGATTGTAGTGTAAATAGCATTGCCATCTTATGCATTAGTAACAATTTAGTTTTTTGAAAAATTTCCAACAATAACAATGTGTTACATGCCACGTAGGGGCAGGTTTCAAACCTGCCCCTACAATAAATACCATTTCAGATTTAAGGTAGAATTATGAGCCCATCACAAATTGTTCAAAAACTCTGGAACTACTGTAACGTCCTCCGTGACGATGGGATGAGCTACGGGGATTATGTGGAACAGCTTACGTATCTGCTTTTCCTTAAAATGGCTGATGAGCGGTCAAAACCCCCTTATAACCTGCCAAGCCAGGTTCCAAAAGAATATATAACTGGCAAAGTCTTCTGAAAAAGGATGGTGATGCGCTTTTTGATCATTACCGTCACCTTCTTGAAGAACTTGGGAAAAAGACGGGTTTATTGGGGTTAATATTCGGAAAGGCTCAAAATAAGTTTCAAGACCCTGCGAAACTCCGGCGGCTGATTGTCGACTTGATCGATAAAGAAGACTGGTCTTCGATGAGCGCCGATGTGAAGGGGGATGCCTACGAAGGTCTGTTTGAAAAGAATGCCCAGGATACGAAATCAGGTGCAGGGCAGTATTTTACTCCCCGGCCATTGATTTCGGCTATCGTTGATGTGATAGCCCCGAAGCCAAAAGAGACGATCTGTGATCCGGCATGTGGTACGGGCGGCTTCCTTCTCGCTTCACACGATTACCTTGCAAAACATTATCAATTGGATAAAGACGAAAAACGTTTCCTCAATGAAAAAGCATTAAAAGGCTGGGAGCTTGTTCACAATACAGCACGCCTCTGTGCAATGAATATGATGCTGCATGGGATTGGTCATGGCGAAGATTTGCCGTTAACTGTTGCAGACTCGCTTGCAGGCCACCCCGGAGAGTATTTTGATATAGTGCTGACAAATCCTCCCTTCGGGAAAAAGAGCAGTACAACCATCGTTGGGGCTGATGGGAAGCCGTATAAAGAGAAAGAGATGATTGAAAGGGAAGACTTCTGGGCTACGACCTCAAACAAGCAACTGAATTTTGTCCAGCACGTAAAGACCCTTCTCAAACAACATGGCCGTGCTGCTGTCGTTGTGTCTGATAATGTCTTATTTGAAGGCGGCGCGGGAGAAACAATCCGACGTAAATTGCTTCATGAGTGTGATGTCCATACCCTTCTCAGACTTCCCACAGGACTTTTTTATGCCCAGGGCGTAAAGGCAAATGTGCTCTTCTTTGACCGCAAACCAGCATCAGAGGCACCGTGGACAAAGAAGCTTTGGATATATGATTTTAGAACGAACAAAGATTTTACTCTGAAAACCAATCCCCTCAAACGCAGTGACCTTGATGAATTTGTTACATGCTACAATCCTGAAAATCGTCACAATAGAAAGACTACATGGTCAGAAAATAGCCCGGAATGGCATGTCTGCGTGCAAGGCACAGGCGGGACGCTGGCGTGCGTTTGATTATGAAGAACTCATAAACCGTGATAAGGCAAGTCTCGATATCTTCTGGCTTAAAGATGAAAGCCTCGAAGCATCCGAAAATCTTCCTGAACCTGACATCATCGCCCGTGAAATTATTACCGATCGTCAGGATGCACTTGCCCAGTTTCAGGCGATAGTTGATGATTTGGATGCTGAGAATTAAATAACAAAAGGATCATATCTTAACAGGTCACCTTAACTGCTACTAAAATCTGAACTCCTGAGCACTCTTTTCCCTTCCCATCATCTCCATTCCCTAAAAATTTCCTTGATATTGCACATCAAATGCAGTATTTATCTGTTGCATTCGTCATATTTACCATTTACCGTAGGGGTAGGTTTAAAATCTACCCCTGGGCAATATCGATATAAAAAGGCAATGATCTACCTATGTCATTAATTGCTGACCGGCAGGGGGTTCATAACCCATTAGAAGGCTTTGAAATGGAACTAGAGGATTTTTGCCAACCCGTGTAAGATGGCATGATAACAAGCGCAAAGAAACACAAGTGGCAGTGTCTGAAGTGATTATCATGATAGTATTTACCATATCAGAGGCACGGTATATGGACAAAAACTTTGTATTTCGCATATTATGAGGATCAATCTAATCAATGTGACTGAGTTTGCTGTAGCCCTAAAGGTCAAGGATAATGAAACAGAACAAACTTGATACATTTAACTTCAAAATAGATTCAATAAAAGCCGGATGGTTAAAAGCGCGAATAATGGTGGAGAATATATCACTTGACTTCACAGTTTCTTATCTTAGTGAGCCTCTATCGGGTTTCTTGGAAATCTTGCTTGACCTTGATGCATACTATGATGGACGCTACTGTTTTGTTGATGGATTAAAGCCCGAATTCCATCTTGTCTGGCAAGGTGAACCTTGGCAATATACCTGGCTCTTTGAGCCACAGCAAGACAGGAAAGTGGCCATAACAATTTTCTACTGTGAGGACTATTTGGGCACTGAGGAGCAGACAAAGGTAAAAACAGTCGTTACCTTGGACAATTTGATGAGAGAAGTTTCTAAGGAAGCGGAAAGCGTTCTTAAAACGTATGGATTCTTGGGATACAAGACTGAGTGGATACAATCAGATTTTCCAATAGGTGACCTTCTCAGGCTGCATTTTATTTTGAATAAAGATAGGCCACAAGAGAAATCCCTATCAAAGGAAATAGAATACTTCAACGAGTTGCTGCACTCACAGGATGCTGTCTAACCACAGTGCCTTGCACCGTGCCCGGTTATGCATAGCGTTCGGCTTAAGTGTACGTAATAGATTGCTGGGTGGTTTTGCCATGACATACAGAACAGGTTCATACTCTATTTTCTCCTTTGCTCAGCATCGTATTTTGTGTAACGGAATTGTTTTTAACAAAAGCCTTGCGTATATCAGCAATATCCATAAAGTATGGATGTAACATAATGCTTTTCTGCATGTCAAACGGAAATAAAGGGGTTGTAGGGTTGCATCTTAAAGAACATGAATAACCCCATTTGGTGGGTTTCGCTTTACTTAACTCAACCTACACAACTGAATATACGATTTTTACAAAAGAATCAGTCGTGGATTGTAATTCGGTAACTAAAAAAACCGTTGAAGAAATAGTCTCTCTTCTAAAAAGCAAACAATAATTTTAGATACTTATATGGAGAAAAGGGTATGGACGAATTTCTTGAAGCAGCAATTGAAGAAGCGAAAAAGGGATTGACCGAAGGCGGTATTCCGATCGGCTCGGTGCTGGTAATTGACGGACGGATTGTTAGCCGGGGGCACAACCGGCGTGTACAAAAGGGGAGTGCGGTGTTGCACGCTGAGATGGATTGTCTGGAGAATGCTGGTCGTCTTAAAGCATCCGATTATCGTCGGGGAACTTTGTACTCCACACTGTCACCTTGTGATATGTGCAGTGGTGCAGTACTGCTGTACGGAATTCCAAAGGTTATTATTGGAGAGAACCGTACTTTTCTGGGACCGGAGGATTACCTGCGGTCCCGTGGAGTGCAGACCATCGTCGTCAATAACCGGGAGTGTTGTCAACTCATGAAGAAGTTCATCAATGAGCATCCGGAGCTTTGGAATGAAGATATTGGCAGATAGACGCCTGGTGCCCCGGCATATCGACAAAACCTTGCCGATATGTCGAAGTGTTTAAATTCTAAATTCGAATCCCGAAATCCGAAATCTTTTGTTTTTTGAATATCAACAAATTCTTCCGTCGATACTTTTATTTCTGATAATTTGAATAAATCTTTTTTGCCCTTTGTGTTAATTGTTTCGCTTTGTTCTTCCTTCCGGTACCCTCATAAAATTCTGCCATTTTCTCTAATATGGTTGCAATTAAGGGGTGATCTTTGCCATATTCCTTTTCATATATTTCAAGCGCCTTTTTATAAAGAGACTCAGCCATAGTGTTGTCACCCTCATAGTAATAAAGCGTCGCCAGATTGTTTATTGAAGAGGCAAGGTCGGGATTATCTGCACCGAGCGTTTTTTCTTCGATGGCCAGGGCTCTTTTGTAGAACGGTATCGCTTCAGCATATTTCTTCTGGTCCTGGTAAAGATCTCCCAATCTGTTCAGGGCATCAACAACACTGGAATGATCCGGACCAAACGCATTCTCATATATGACAAGAGACTGTTTGTAAAGGGGTTCGGCTTCAGCATATTTATCCTGAAGGAGATACATTTCCGCAAGCTCATGCAATACGTTAGCAACATTGGGATGGTTTGGGCCTGACGATTCTTTGTAAATAGTGAGTGCCTGATGAAAGAGAGGACCGGCCTCGTCATATCTGCCATAGGTTCTGTAAAGTATTCCCAGCAAGTTCATTGAATCAGCAATACAGGTATTGCCGGGAGGAAAGGTATTTTTCGCTACCTTTAATGCCTCTTCACCCGCCTTTATTCCATCTGCATATCTCTTCTTTTGTAAGAGCGAGGTGGCTTTATCATTAAGTTCCTTCCACAAATTTTCCTGAGTATATGCAGGCAAAGCGCAAGCGCCGAACAGAACCAACACAAAAAAGACTTTCGTTCCACAGAGGCAAAAACGCTTCATACTGTTTATTATCGTGATCATTCCAAAAATCTCCCCTATACTATTGAATATGAATATCAGTTTCATTTTTCACACAATTATCGTACTATTATAACGAATCTATTCTATGAAACAATGACCATTGATGATTTATCGTTTGCATAATCCAAAACCGGTTTAGAATTTTTATGGATACAGGTAAATCTGAAAAATGAATACCATCGCTTTTATTGATACGGAGATTGAGCCAGAAAGCCGAAGAATCCTTGACATTGGGAGCGTCAAGGATAACGGCAGTTCTTTTCATTCAAATTCCGTTGCGGGGCGAAGCATTTGCTGGCATTCCATTTGAATGCAGTCTATTTTCTGAATAGCAAATGCTTCGCCCCTACAACAAACATTGAAATTCCTATACATCAAGATAATTTACCATAAGAGGCTCCAGAGTATTTGTCATTGCGAGGGGTTTTTTCCCGAAGCAATCTTTTCTCAACTATGCAAGAGATTGCTTCGGACAATACCCTCGCAATGACAAAATGACAAGTTAAACACAACATGGACAAACGGAGAGACGCATAATAATGCGTCTCTCCGTTTGTCCGTGCTTGCTTTAAATGCCAACGTGGATAGGGAACATAACACACTGACAAACGGAGTTTGTCTGTGCCACCCTTGACTGAACGACAACTTGATACATATTGATACATATGCCCTTCACCCTCCCAGCAGGGGACAGTGCTTGTCTCCCTCCATGAGGGGAATTCAGGGGGAGGCTACACGTTTGAATTTCCTCTGCATGAAAACAGAATCACTCTCTATGGTCATTCAGGAACACGATTATAATACAATGAAATGAAAAATTGTCTAACAATATTTCATTAAAAAAGTATCCTGTAATCTGTTATACTATATCTATATTTTCCCCGTAGAAAAGGCTGTGCGCGTTCTGTTTCCTTTGAGGCATATGATACGTAATGTTATCTGTTAAGATAGGACTTTACCACCCATTCCTTGAACAATCATTTGTAGATACGATACAAATATTGAAAAAGGATAATTCCCTGACGCCCCTTGCCGTTGTAGCGCCCACAAATATCATGGTAAACCGCCTTCAGGAATGCCTTGCTCATGAACAGGGCGCCTCTTTCATGAATATTTCTTTTATGAACTTCTCTGTTCTCGCACATGAAACATGCCGATATTCAGGAACTCACATAGGCCGGATTATTCATCAGTCTGTTATGTATGAATGCCTTATTGAAGGGATATTAAAAAATCGTATATTCCAGGATACCCTTTGTAAGAATGCACGGTCTTTGCCCGCCCTTGCCCGTACTCTTTTCCGCGTCGTGCAGGATCTTATCAATGCGAATGTTTGCGCTGATGATTTCAAGGAGGTTATTCAGGAAGGATTTATTGGAGATGCTGAGAAGCAAAGACTTTATGGAATTGCACAACTGTACGATAGGTTTAAGCAGAAATTGAAGGTCTTACGCATATCCAATGATTCAAATGTCTATCATCTGGCCACTCCACAGGTTTCAGATTCTGAATTCCTGAGAGGTTTTCACCATATTCTGACATACGGATTTTACGATCTTAGCGGTGTTGAGTTGGATTTTTTCCGGGAGATATTCAGATACCATCCCACAACACTTTTTCTTCCCTATCAAAAAAAGTATCCGGCCTTTTCTTCCATAAAACCTTTTTTTGAATCCTTTGTGCTCGGATTGGCGCATGATATAGAGGAGTTATCTCCGGATGATAATTCTCCATTCCCCTGTATACCGGATTTCCACGATAATAGTAGTGAGGCTATTTCTGTTGATTCCGAAATAGGGGATTTCGATGGTGAGGCAGGCCCTAACCAGATTACCATTCTTACATCTCTTCTTGCCGGGAAGGAGAATGAGAAAGAGACGGAAAATCTCCCGTCAAGAGCTGTTCCTGCAGGAAAATGCTCTATTATAAACGTTTCCGGTAAGAGGGATGAAGTTTGGGTTGTTGCTAAAGAGATACTGAAGTTAGCAGGTGAAGGCTATAAGATGGAAGAGATCGGTGTCGTCGCAAGATCGCTTGAGCCTTATGCAGAAACTATTCAAAAACTATTTCAGGAAAACCTTATCCCGTTTGTAACCAGTATACAGGGGCCTCTCGAACGGTATCCTCTGATAAAAGTTATCCGGCAGATGCTTCTTCTCAAACGGGAGAACTACGATCGCCCTGTGGTAATGGAACTATTAAGATCGCCTTATTTCAAGATGCCTGTCTCTCGTTCTCAAAAGATTACTCCGCGTCCGGATCTCTGGGATATTCTGAGCAGGAGATTAGGTATTCGTGGCGGTATTGAATGCTGGTTGTCGAGACTTCAGCAGGTAAAATCAGTCTTTACTGAGGTATCAGGCGAGGATGCCAGGAGTGAATATCTTCCTGAATCATCCTTTCATAAAGGAGAAATGAACAGGATTCCCGATGTTGAATATAACGAATTTCCTTTTTCAGAAAGGGAAGGTGAGGGTACAGGATGTATCGATGAAGAGGAGATAGAAGGGTACGGCAGTATCCCTCATGATCAGATTACACTTCTCGAAGACATCCTGAAAATAGTATCAAACGATCTGTCTTCTCTTCCTGAAAGGGCATCATGGAAAGTTATGGGTCAAAAGGTTACCCATATTCTTCAAAGCTATATTTGTATTCCATCAGAAGGCACAGGCTCGAAAGATGAAGGAAGAGACTGCCTGATAATGCAGAAAATATGGGAATTGTTCGATACCATACAAGTCCTGGACTGTCTGCATGAAGAGGTTACCCTGGATCAATATATCGATACCTTTATAAGGGCGTGCAGACAAGAGGGGTTGCCTATGGGATCGGAAAATATCAGAGGGGTACAGGTCCTGGATGTCTTATCGGCGCGGGGTCTTTCCTTTCGTGCCTTATTTGTATTGGGCCTCAACGAGAAAGTCTTCCCTCGTGCCATTTCTGAAGAGCCGTTCCTGAGGGATCATGTTCGCCGGAAACTTACCGAGGTACTCGGGAATTACCTTCCCGAAAAGTTACGGGGATTTGATGAGGAACGTATCCTTTTCTATCTTATGCTAAATGCGGCAAGGGAACGAATCTATCTCCTCTACCAGCGTTCAGATGAGGCGGGAAAACCCAGGGTTCCTTCCCATTACCTTATGGATATTCTTCAGAATATCCATGATATAACCGCAGGAGCGAGGAATATTTCCAAAGAGTCTGACTATGAGATTTACGTTCCCCGCGGTATTCGGGATAAACTTTACAACCAGGAGATATCCTGGCTTACACCAAAAGAGGTCCGTATTCGTATGGCTCTCGATAAAACCGACCCTGTTTGTTTTATGCGGGCTTGTGGGATGAATTCTGGCTCTTATGAGCGATCACAATTGGCGGTAAACCTTATAGATGATTACCGCCCTTACCTGACAGCATATGACGGGATTGTTGGTGATATATCTCAATGGTGGAGCAAACAAATACGCTCAGGGTTTAGCCCTACAACACTAGAGACATTTGGTGCCTGCCCATTCCAGTTCTTTATGAGAAAAGTTTTACAATTACGACCTGTGGAAGAGCCGGAAAAAGATGAGATGGCATCGGCCATAGACATCGGAAATCTGTATCATAGCATACTGATGGATTTTTATGGCGCCTTACGAAACCAGGGGTATTTTAACACGAAGACAAATAACGTTAACCCCGGAGTTCTTTTATACGATATTGCCCGGGGACATTTCACAAAGAGAGAACGTCAGATACCGCTTCGTTATCCTATCATCTGGGAGGTTGAAAAGGAGGAAATACTTGCTTCTTTAACAAATTTTGTGACATGGGACCTTCAGCGTATTGAGCAAACCGGTTATATTCCTGCCTATTTGGAAAAGGTAATGAGGGTTAATCTAAAAAATGATTTGCCCAAAAACGTTTCGAAAATACTATGGAAAGGTAAGATAGACCGTATAGATATAAAGAAGGTAGAAAATACCATAAGTTTTCGTATCGTGGATTATAAGTCCGGAAGGTTCTTAAAGGAAAATCTTATGAGGTCTGTCGTAAGGGGACAAAAGCTGCAAATTCCTTTTTATATCATCATGACAGAATATATGCTCTCAGAAGAGATTGAAAAGGGACGTATTGCTCGCAACGAGATAAGGTTAGAAGAGGCATCTTTCGTTTATGTTGCGCAGAATAGAGAGGACAAAAAAGGGCAAAAAGGCGTGCCTGAAAAGGTTATTGATGCAAATGACTGGAATGAATATGGAAAACAATGCTGGGATACGGTAAAAGAATTTTTACACTATATTCGTGAAGGCATTTTCCCCATTTCACCAACCTCAGATAATCAAAAGTGCGAGTGGTGCGAATTTGCCGCCATATGCCGAAAAAGCAATCAACCACTCCGGTTCAGGCTGGAACATGATGTGAGACTTAAGAAATATCATGAAATTGGCAGTCTAACTGCAGGTAGAAAAAGGATATGACCTGAATTCCGTAATAGTTTTACCCGACAGAGCAGCATATCTATGAGCTATAGCATCCTCTGTATGGAACCGAAGAACATATCCTCAACTGATAAAAGACTACCCCGCTGGCCCAATGGTCATTGCGAGGGTATTATCCGAAGCAATCTCTTCTGAAACATGCAAGGGATTGCTTCGGACAAGGCCCTCGCAATGACCTGTTTAAGGATTCCGTATGCTTCCGTACATTTACATACAACCAAAGATTAACTTTTGCCACATCCTGTCCGGTTTCATCTCCTGGATGCTATAACCACCTCAAAAATCAATCACCATCTCTCGATACTCGTAAAGAACTCTTGAATTTCAGACACATTGCTCATCAATTGATAATGTTTGTTCGTTAGGGGTACTGTTTGTGTCTATGCAAATATCTAAATGGGTTTCTTCTCTTTCAGAGATGACTGCAATTGCAGGCAGGTCTTTGGCCCATCCAAAAGGAAGAGGCGCTAATTCGATCCAGTAAGATCCTGATGGTAATGAGGCACAGTAGATGCCATTATCATCGGTTACTACCGATGCAACTTTCAGACCTTCCATGGTTGATATTAAAAGTTTTACACCCGATAGAGGCTCTAAAAAGAATGGTATATTATCTTTTTTCTTCGGAGACAGCGATTCCCGCATAACGGCGCCTACTAATTTTCCGTTTCCCTCTTCCTCTGCTGCTCCGTTATTTGCAGAAGTAATGCTGGCATTGTTGATGCAATTGAAATTAAATAAGGCCATAAATAGTGCTACGGATTGTGCATTTGGATTATGTTGAATATTTTTCATTATACCGGTATCTCCTGCTAAAAGATTTTGCTAAAAGCCAATTTGACCTATACGGGAACCCCATGTGGTGGTAGTGTTTATCTTCTCATTAACAATCCACGCCTTTAACGGATTGATCGGATCTACCGTCACTGCTGAATAATCGCCCCACCGTTCAGGGTCGGTGCCTGTAGGTTTGTAGAATGTAGTGCTCTGGAACAGTACGCTACCGGACGGTATAACTCCGGCCGGGTCGGTTGAGCGCCGGCCTGAGAATCGAACCTGGGCATGGGTAGTGGCAGTTTGTTTTGTAGATGACCATACTACGTATACATCTTTCGTTGTATTTGCTGTAATCGTGGCATTCCAGTCGTTCGAATTTGCAGATGCGGAAAAGAAACCACTCTGGGCAACGGTATTCGTTGAAGTATTGAACTCATAAAATTTAGGCTTTGGAAGGCCGCCCGAGTTTATGGTGTGCACCTGCCAGAGCGAGTTGCCACTTTGGGTACTTGCATTAATGAAACGGCTATCCGATGTATCGAGCAGGGCTGTGGTATTCGGTTGTTGTGCATTGGGCGGTAAACTATATGAGGGTACGGTTATCGTAGATGAAGTTAATGTAGGATTTGCGCGACTGGAATTTTCCAGCGTATATTTTGTTATGGTCGTACCACTTGTTACTGCCGCAACCAGGAACGATTTATTATTTTGATCCAATACAATAGGGGGCGCAAGTGTGCCCTTAAGACCGGAAAATATCGGAACACTGAAGCCCAGTCCATTGTAAAGCAGAGCCTTTGCTACGGCAAACATTCTGGTAGTCCTGTAGGCTGTGGGTCCGAAGATGTTTGCCGTGATGATAATTGAGTCCTGATCCATACCGAGCTGGGGAAAGTCCCAAAAATCATCATTATTACGGGTATTAATATCAATTTTGTAAATGTAGAATGAACCGAGTGGATTATCGGTTAAGGAGACTGCAATGAGTTGCCGCTGAACGGTAGTAGTCTCCGGAAATGCCTCAGCTGTTATTATCCACCGGTTCCATGTTTTATCATACACGCATCGCGGGTCAAATATGGTTTTTAAGGTGTAACCGAAAAAACTCGCAAGCGAAATGGTCTTCACACGCGAGCCGGTTTTTGTATAGATATCAAGGTGTGAATTGGTTATCTCAACAAAGTGTTTCTTTCCAACTGCCCCATGGGTGTCTGGCGGCCGAAAGCCTCCTGCCTCATTCTGGTTAACACCTTCAATATTTATTCCTTTTAAAACCGGCGGAGCAAGCGGTTGTGGGGGAGCTACCTCAGGACGATCGGTATCTGTACTTTTGGCAGAAATAGCAGATTTGGCAGCTTTATATTCAGCGTCATTTATGGTGGGGCGAAAGGGTATTTCAACTCCTTCAGGTGATTTACCTGGCGTGAGTAAAGTTGTTTCGCCTGTCTCCATTTGCTTTGGCGTTCGTATGCGCGCCTGCCTCGATTTAAGGATGCCTGCCGGACGTATTTTTTTTACATCTTTTATAGCATTTTCCGGGATTGTGTCCTCATTATTTGTTGTTGCGGTTTCTTCTGGGTTTTCCGGGAGTAATTCATCATCATCATTTGTCGCTGCCGTGCCTTCAGGATTTTCCGGGATTAATTCCTCAGCAGCGTGTGATGTTGATATCGTATAAGCAAATACCATAAAGGCCGTAATAACTTGTGCCAGAAAGAGCATTTTAAGTACTTTGTGCATAAATCGTTCTCCATGTCTAAACCAATATTTATGTATAGGAATTTCAATATGTATTGTAGGGGCGAAGCATGTGCCGTTATTGGTTAAAATACTATGTATACGCTGAACGGCAAATGCTTCGCCCCTCTTTACGCCTGGCCGCAAACCAAAAGTCTCCAAAGGCCTAATTTAATGCTTAGGAAATTCAAACAAAGAGTTCCTCCCCCTTGAGAGACTGTGTCATAATTACCCAGAAAGGGTTGGATTCGTTCTTTAATCAGAGAGAAAAATACTCTCGGTGAAACATGATCTGCATATGTGTC